>NZ_JBVVPL010000011.1:145497-188170 GCF_055807615.1 Bradyrhizobium sp. MV1.5
CCCCTCCCCCCTTGGGGGTTTTTGGGGGCGCCCCGGGCGGGTGGGGGGGTTGCCAAACCCAATTAAACCGCTCCCGTCCCCACCCCCCCCCCTCACCCGTCTCGCCGCTGCGCGGCGAGCCACCCTCTCCCACAGGGGGAGAGAGGAAGAGCGCACCTCTCCTCGATATCAACGCCGCCGGTCACTCTTCCGCTTCGTGAACCGCACGCTCTCGCCGTCCGGCATCCGCATCGCCACGAAGCCCGCGGCGAGGCAGGCTTCGCGCTGCGGCATCTGGATGTCCGGGCTGCGCAGAGTGTCCCACCATGAGGCACGATTGGCCGCGCGCGGCAGGGCCGCGCCGATGATCTCTTCGATCTGTTCATAGGTCAGCACGAATTCCGCCTGCTTCTGCCGCATCAGATAATCGCGCAACGCGTCGTAGTCGTTCACCGCTGTCCTCTTCGCTGGTCGAAGTCCCGCTTTGCCCAAAACCGTCAGCCGCGGAAACCAATTTTTAACTCATTCCGGCAGCGCCGTCCCGGCTTAAACACTGCTCAAGCTTTCGGGCGCATTCACTAATGTCGGGAGCAAACGATGTTGTCTCGATGGCGCGACGTCACGGCCCGCCGGCCATGGCGGCTTTCGGCGAAGCTGCTGATCATCTCGTCCGTGGTGACGGTGATCGGCTTTTCCGCCATTTGCGTCAACGTCATGCTGGACATGCGCCACGGCGAGGAGGCGCTCGCCCGCCAGACCTTGGAAAACCTGGCGACGACCATCGACTCCGACATCAGCCGCAACATCGAGATCTACGACCTGGCCCTCAAGGCGGTCGCCAGCAACATGCTGCTGCCGGAGATCGCCACGGTCTCGAAGCCGATCCGTCAGCTCATCCTGTTCGACCATGCGACCACGGCGAGGCATTTCGGCGCGATCCAGGTGTTCGACGCCGAGGGCAGGCTGACCATCGACGCTTCCACGCTCGATCCCGTTGCCGAAAACCGCATCGACGAGGATTACTTCAAGGTCCATCGCGATAATCCGCAAGCCGGGCTCTTCATCAGCCGGCCGATGCTGTTCCGCGGCGCCTATTCGATCGTGCTGAGCCGGCGCATCAGCGACACCGACGGCGGCTTCCTCGGCGTCGTCGCCGGATCGATCCGCTTCAGCTATTTCCACGAATTGTTCGAGCGGCTGAGCCTCGATCCCGACGACACCATCACCGTACTCAAGCGCGACCGTACCGTCATGATGCGGCGGCCGTTTGATCTCGATGTGATCGGCACGAATCTGGCCGCCCGGCCGGTCTGGAAGGCCGATAATCTGAAGGTCGGCGGCGCATTCGCCGGACAGGGGCCGATCGACGGCACGCCGCGGCTCTATGTCCGCAGCAGTGGGACCAGCCCACTATTCGTGGTGGCGGGCAAACCGCTCGCCGCCGTGTTCGAGCTCTGGCAGAGGGAAGCCTACCGCATCGGCGCCGTGGTCCTGGCGCTCAGCCTGTTCATGCTGGCATCGACGCTGGTGCTCGCGCGCGAGATCGGCCGGCGCGCCGAGGCCGAGCGCAAGCTCGAGGAGATGGCGACGACCGACGCGCTCACCGGCCTGAAGAACCGCCGCAAGTTCGACCAGGTGATCGACGTCGAATGGCGCCGCGCGATGCGGCAGCAGACGCCGATCGCGCTCTTGATGATCGATGCCGATCACTTCAAGGCCTACAACGACACGTTCGGCCATCAGGCCGGCGACCAGGTGCTGGTCGGCATCGCCATCTGCATTTCCGATTCGGTGAGCCGCGCCGGCGACTGCGCCGCGCGCTATGGCGGCGAGGAATTCGCCGTGCTGCTGCCGGGTACTTCGGTCACCGACGCCCTCACAGTGGCCGAGAAGATCCGCGCCAAGGTGCAGGGATGGTCCGACGACCACACGAACTCGACGGTGTCCTGCGGCATCGCGAGTCTCGTTCCCACCACCGGAATGGACTGGCCGCTCCTGGTCGCCGCCGCCGACAAGGCCCTCTACGCCGCAAAAGCCGGCGGCCGCAACCAGTCGGTGGTCGCAAGCTTGCCGAAGCTGTCGCTGGTGGCGTGAGGGGTTCCTTCCGTCATTGCGAGCGAAGCGAAGCAATCCAGACTGTCTCCGCGGAGGCAGCCTGGATTGCTTCGTCGCTTCGCTCCTCGCAATGACGACAGAGACTACTGCCCCAAATACTTCTTCATTTCCGCAATGAGCCCGTCACGCAGCTCCGGCCGCTTCAGGCCGTAGGCGATGTTGGCGCGGAGGAAGCCGGGCTTGGAGCCGCAATCGTGGCGCTCGCCCTCGAACTCGACGCCGTAGAATTTTTGCGATCTGGCGAGGCCGATCATGGCGTCGGTGAGCTGGATCTCGCCGCCGGCGCCGCGCTCCTGGGTCTCCAGGATCTTGAAGATCTCCGGCTGCAGGATGTAGCGGCCGGTGATCGAGAGGTTGGAGGGCGCGGTGCCCTTGGCCGGCTTCTCGACCATGCCGTCGACCTCGAACATCTTGCCGGTGCGTTTGCCGACGCCGCAGATGCCGTATTGATGGGTCAGATGATCGGGCACCGGCTCGACCGCGATGACATTGGATTTTTCCCCGAGCTTGCTGGCGGTGTCGATCATCTGCTTCAGGCAGCCGGGCGAATTGAGCACGAGTTCGTCGGGCAGCACGACCGCGAACGGTTCGTTGCCGACGATGTCGCGCGCGCACCAGACCGCGTGACCGAGGCCGAGCGGCGCCTGCTGGCGGGTGAAGCTGACGGCGCCGGCTTCGGGCTGGTTCTGCGCCAGAACGTCCTGCTCGGTCTTCTTGCCGCGCGCGGCCAGCGTCGCATCGAGCTCGAACATCCGGTCGAAATGATCTTCGATGACACTTTTGTTGCGGCCGGTGACGAAGATGAAGTGCTCGATGCCGGCTTCCCTCGCCTCGTCATAGACGTACTGGATCAGCGGCTTGTCGACGATCGTCAGCATTTCCTTCGGCATCGCCTTGGTGGCGGGCAGGACGCGGGTGCCGAGGCCGGCAACGGGAAATACGGCTTTGCGGATTTTCATGGGATTGATCGAATACCTGAGGAACACGTGAAGGGAGCAATGCCATCTTGCTAGCTTGTTTGCAGCCGCCAACAAAGGCGGATGTGGGGCCTCATCCTCACAGAGTTAAGAAAAAGGCCACCATCAAAATTTCACCTTTGTTAAGCTGTTGGCAACCGTAACCAGGCCTCCTGAGGGCGGATTTTGGCCAGACGGGTGAGGACATGATGCAATCAATGGCAGAGCTGGCGAAACGGGGCGGGTCCGTGATCGGTGCGACGATGATTGCGGCCGCCCTGCTGTTCCCGCTTCCCGCCCGCGCACAGGCTCAGAACGGTCTGTCCAATCTGTTCGGCGGTATTTTCTCCGGCCCGAACCCGGCGCCTTCGCAAGCAGCGCCCGGGCCCGGCGGCGCTCAAACGGGAGTTCAACCCTGGACCGGCGAGGACGGCGCCTCCGGCCATCCGCTGATGACAGCCGCCGCGATCCGCGAGGCCGCGGGTAACTTCAACAATTGCGTCGCAGGCATGTGGCCCGATGCCGCACGGCGCGGTATCACGCCGGAAAATTTCCAGCGCTTCACGGCGGGCCTCGCGCCCGATCTGCGCATCATGGACCTCATGGACTCGCAGCCCGAGTTCACCAAGTCGATCTGGGATTATCTCGACATCCTCGTGAACGACAACCGCCTCGCCAAGGGCCGCGAGGTCCTGGCCAAATACAAGGCGCAGTTCGACGCCACCGAAAAAGCCACCGGCGTCGACCGCTACATCATCGCCTCGATCTGGGGCATCGAGTCCAATTACTCGACGCAGATGGGCGACCGCAGCGTGCTGCAATCGACCGCGACGCTCGCCTGCATCGGCCGCCGCCAGGCCTACTTCAAGGACGAATTCCTCTCGGCGCTGGAGATCCTCAACCGCGGCGATCTCAGGCCCGAACAATTGCGCGGCTCCTGGGCCGGCGCCTTCGGTCCGACCCAGTTCATGCCGACCGCGTTCAAGCGCTTTGCCGTGGACGGCGACGGTGACGGCCGGCGTGACGTCGTCGACAATCCCTCCGACCTGATCGCGTCGACCGCCAACAATCTGAAGAAGGACGGCTGGCAGGCCGGCCAGACCTGGGGCTACGAGGTCGTGGTGCCCCAGGGCTTCAACTACATGCTGGCCGATCGCGCCAAGGCGATGACGGTGGCGCAATGGGAAAAGCTCGGGCTCAAGCGTCCGGCCAACCAACCCTTCCCGCATCCAACCGAGAAGGCCTATCTGCTGGCGCCGGCCGGTGCCCAGGGGCCGGGCTTCCTGATGCTGCAGAATTTCCGGGTGATCATGAAGTACAACCCGGCCGAGGCCTATGCGCTGGCGATCGGCCATTTCGCCGATCGCCTCCGCGGCGGCCAGCCCTTCGTGCAGCCCTGGCCGCGGCAGGAACGGGAATTGTCCCGCACCGAGCGGCTGGAACTGCAGCAGCTTCTGGCCCAGCGCGGCTTCTACAAGGGCACCCCGGACGGCCAGTTCGGCGGCCAGACCCGGGAGGCCCTGCGCAGCTTCCAGGCCTCGATCGGGGTCCCCGCGGACGGATTTGCCTCCTCCGACGCGCTGGAAAGGCTGCGCGGGCGGTAAAATCGCGCTGAAAGTAACCCTGAACAGGGATTTTGGCCGGCAGCCTTGACCGGGGCGGCGGTTCGCCGTGTATGGGCCAAGGATCCCAGTATCTGAAGAGAATCCGAAAAGAGAATCTGCCCGTTTGGTGCCCGATTCCGTTATTATATTCGAGCCTGTCCCGATCCCCATTGCACGTGCCGAGATCGCATGTCGAAGAAGTCCCTGTTCAAGGTGCTGACCGAGACCGGCCCGCTGATCGCGCTGGGGACGGCGCTTGCGATTCTGGTCTCGGTCGCGGGACCCGCCTCGGCGCAGTTCTTCAACTTCCCCGGCTTCGGCGGCCCGCCGCAGCGCGCGGCTCCGCCGCCACCGCGGAACGGCGGAGGCGGAGGCGGCGGATGGTTCGGCGGCGACTTCTTCGCGCCGTTCCAGCAGCAACAGCCGCAAGCACCGCGTCAGGACTTTTCGCGCGCGCCGGCGCCGGCCAAGCGCGACACCATTCCCGACAGGAACGTGCTGGTGATCGGCGACGCCATGGCCGACTGGCTCGCCTATGGCCTGGAGGACGCCTACACCGAGCAGCCCGACATGGGCGTGATCCGCAAGCACAAGACCACGTCCGGCCTGATCAAGTATCAGCCCAAGGGTGAGCCCTCGGACTGGACCGCTGCTGCGAAGGGCATTCTCGAGACCGAGAAGCCCGACGTGATCGTGGTGATGCTCGGCCTCAACGACCGCATTGCGATCCGCGAGGCGGCAGCACCTGAGAAATCGGACAAGGCGACGGACAAGGACAAAAAGAACGACAAGGGCGCACGCGGCAAACCACCGGCCAAGCCCGGCGATGCCAAGCCCGGCGACACCGCGGCGAAGCCTGACGACAAGCCGGCCGATGCCGACCTGCCGCAGGATGATGCCGACAACGCCGACGCACCGGCGGTCGCAGCGCCCGAGAAGACTGCGCGCAACCCGAACGGCCTCTACGAATTCCGCGACGAGCGCTGGGTCGAGCTCTACGGCAAGAAGATCGAGGAGCTCGCCAACGTCCTCAAGTCCAAGGGCGTGCCGGTGCTCTGGGTCGGCCTGCCCGCGATCCGCGGTCCCAAGGGCACCGCGGACATGCTGTTCCTGGATTCGCTCTATCGCGAAGGCGCGGCCAAGGCCGGGATCACCTATGTCGACGTCTGGGATGGCTTTGTCGACGAGGCCGGCCGTTTCCTGCAGAAGGGCCCGGACTTCGAAGGCCAGATCCGTCAGCTCCGCAGCGGTGACGGCGTCTATTTCACGAAACCCGGCGCGCGCAAGCTCGCCCACTATGTCGAGCGCGAGATCACCCGCCTGCTCGCCGGGCGCTCCGGCCCGATCGCGCTGCCGAGCGAGCCGGCGACCCCCGACACCAGTGCCGAACCCGGCAAGCCCGCGCCGCGGCCGCTGGCCGGCCCGATCGTCCCGCTGGTTGCGGCCTCGATCTCAACCGATCAATTGCTAGGTGGACCGGGCTCGCGTCCTGCCGCCGTCGATGCGCTCGCTGCGAAGACGATGGTGAAGGGCGAGCCACTGGCTGCGCCCGCCGGCCGTGCCGACGATTATGCCTGGCCGCGCCGCGAAGTCGGCCGCGAGCAGGCCAAGGGCGATACGCCGGTCGCCGCGACGACGCCCGATGGCGGTACGCCGGGTGCGGCCGCAGCGATCGCCCCACCAAAGCTTGCGCCGAAGAAGCCACCGGCGCCGCAGCAACCGGCACAGGCCGCGCCATCGATGCGCGATTTCTTCGGCTTTGGCTCGCCGCCGCCCCCGCCGCGTCAATTGGCACCGGCGCCGCGCAATCCGAATCCCAACCCGGCGATCCCGCGTCCGCCTGGCAATGTCGGGCGATCGGCGGAAGTGTTCCGATAATTTTTCTAAGCTGAGGTCTCGTGTCCCGGACACGCTGCAGCGTGAAACGCTGCTGCGCAGAGCCGGGACCCAGCACGTCCGACAGTCACAAAATGAATCGGCCCCGGCTCAGCAATGCGGCGTTTACACGCCGCACTGCGTCCGGGGCACGAGAGATCGAGTTACAGCAACTAGCCGTAATAGCGCCAGCGCGGCGGCGGACGGCGGGCGGGGCGCGCCATCAGCAGCGCGAGGGCAAAGCCGATGCCGCCGGCGACCAGCAGTGCGCCAAGCGGGTTGTCCTGCACCTTCTGGGCAATCGCCTGCGAGCCGTCGCGCAAGGTTTCGGCCGGCTTGTCGTAGGCGTCCTTGGCATAGCTGGCCGCGGTGTCCGTGGCGTCACGTACGGCATCCTTGGCCTGGCCGTAGAGATTTTGCACGGTGCCTGCGGCCTCACGCGCCTTGCCCGACGCCTGTGTCTGTGTATCGCTGGCCATGTCTCCGATGGCACCTTCCGCGCGTCCGGCGAATTCCTTGGCCGATCCGACAATCCGATCCTTATCCATGATGCTCCTCCTCGGGGGTCAGCCCAAGTAACCGATCAGGAGCGGCACAGTTCCATCTGACTTGAAATTGGACTCAAAGAATAAGCCCGCCGTCGACGACCAATGTCTGGCCGATGATGTAGGACGACAGCGGCGATGCCAGGAACAGCGCCGCGCCCGCCATGTCAGCCGGCGTGCCCAATCGCCGCAGCGGAATGCGTGAAAGTGCACCTTCGAGCCGCTTGGGATTGTCGGTCGTGACCTTGGTCATCTTGGTATCGACAAGACCGGGCGCGATGCCGTTGACGCGGATACCATCTTCGGCCCAGGCCTCGCCCAGCGTCCGTGTCAATCCGACCGCGCCGGTCTTCGACGCGTTGTAAGCGGGATTGCCCATGGTGGAATGATAGGCCGCGGTCGAGGACACCATGATCAGCGATCCCCGCGCGTCCCGCAGCATGGAATGAAAGCGCGTGGCACAGGCCATCAGGCTCATCAAATTGACCTCGACGACCTTGCGAAAGCCTGCCATCTCGAACTCGCCGCGGCGATAGAGCACCGCACCCTGCGCGAGCACCAAAATATCGAGCCGATCGAACGACGGCTTGAACGCTTCGACCGCTCCGGCATTGCCGACGTCGAGCTGCGCGTAGGAGAGACCGGTGAGATCCGAGCCCTCCTCTTGCGAATATTCCTTCGCGTGGGCACGCGTGCCGCAGACCGCAACTTGCGCGCCCCTGACACGAAAGGCTTGCGCAATGCCGTTGCCGATGCCGCTGGATCCGCCGACGACCAGCACCTGCTTGCCTGAGAAATCGAGCTCGTTCGTCATCGCTGGCCTCCCCGATTGTCTTGCTTGTTTGACCTGTCTGCGGATCGATGCCAGCCTTGTCAATCACAACAAGAACAAGCAAGGCACGAGGAAACAGCATGTCCGATTTCAAGCAGCTCAGCCGATCCGTGAAGGGCCTGACCGTTCTCGTCACCGGCGCGGCCAGCGGCATGGGACGCGCGACGGCACGCGTGTTCGCCGCTGAGGGCGCCAACGTCGCCGTCACCGATTATGACCAGCAGGGCGCGCTGGCCGTCGCGAACGAGATCGCGGCAAGCGGCGGAGCCGCGAAAGCCTGGAAGCTCGACGTTGCCGACGGCGATGAGATCAAGCGCGTGGTCGGCGACGTCGCCGCGCATTTCGGCGGGCTCGACATCATCGTCAACAATGCCGGCATCTCCGTGCGCGTCGCGATCGACGACGAGGCCTATGAGGACGCCTGGACCAAGGGCCTCGCGGTGATGCTGACGGCGCATCCGCGCATCATCCGCGCCGCGCTGCCTCACTTGCGCAAGTCGAACAGTCCGCGCATCGTCAACATCGCCTCGACCGAGGCGCTCGGCGCCACCGCATTGCACAGCCCCTATTCCGCGGCGAAGGGCGGCGTCGCCAGCCTCACCCGTTCGCTCGCAGTGGAGCTCGGCCGCGAAGGGATCACCGTCAATTGCATCTGCCCGGGGCCGGTCCGCACCGCCATCACCGACCGGATCTCGGAAGAGCACAAGACCATCTACGCCAGACGCCGCACGGCGCTGGGCCGCTACGGCGATCCCGAGGAAGTCGCGCACATGACGCTGAGCCTGTGCCTGCCGGCAGCGTCCTTCCTCACTGGCGCGGTCATCGCTGTCGATGGCGGCCTGATGGCGCGCAACGCGTGAGCGGCATGAAAGGGCGGTAGCCCGGATGGAGCGCAGCGCAATCCGGGGTTCTCACCTCGCGGGAAGACTCCCCCGGATTGCGCTTCGCTCCATCCGGGCTACGGGCAGCCATGCGCGCCCAGCGTTGACATCGCCTGTTACGGGAGTAACTTTTTCTTCGACAGAGCGGGACCAACCGCTCGCAGCCGCGGGAGAAAACGCAATGACGATCGCCATCCGGCAGCTTCACAAACATTTTGTCGGCGAGGTCTCCGGCCTCGATCTGCGACAGCCTCTCACCGAGGCCGAGGCGCGCGAGATCGAGGCCGCCATGGACAAATATGCGGTGCTGGTGTTCCACGACCAGGACATCACCGACGAACAGCAGATGGCTTTTGCGCTGAATTTCGGCCAGCGCGAGGACGCGCGCGGCGGCACTGTCACGAAGGAAAAGGACTACCGGCTCCAATCGGGCCTGAACGACGTCTCCAATCTCGGCAAGGACGGCAAGCCGCTGGCGAAGGACAGCCGCGCGCATCTGTTCAATCTCGGCAACTGCCTCTGGCATTCCGACAGCTCGTTCCGTCCCATCCCGGCGAAGTTCTCGCTGCTGTCGGCCCGCGTGCTCAACCCGAAGGGCGGCAATACCGAATTCGCCGACATGCGCGCGGCCTATGACGCGCTCGACGACGAGACCAAGGCGGAGATCGAGGACCTCGTCTGCGAGCACTCTCTGATGTATTCGCGGGGATCGCTCGGCTTCACCGAATACACCGATGACGAGAAGGCGATGTTCAAGCCGGTGCTGCAACGGCTCGTGCGTACCCATCCCATCCATCGCCGCAAGTCGCTCTATCTCTCATCGCATGCCGGCAAGATCGTCAGCATGAGCGTCCCCGAGGGAAGGTTGCTGCTGCGCGATCTCAACGAGCACGCGACGCAAAGCGAGTTCGTCTACGTCCACAAATGGAAGCTGCACGACCTCGTGATGTGGGACAACCGCCAGACCATGCACCGCGTCCGCCGCTACGACCAGTCGCAGCCCCGTGACATGCGCCGCGCGACGGTGGCGGGCACGGAGCCGACGGTGCAGCAACAGGCGGCGGAGTAGCTTGTTGTCGTCCCGGCGAAGGCCGGGACCCATATTCCAGAGACGAAGTTATCGGACAAAGCTGATAACTCCGAATCATCGCCAAACCTCGTTCGGTGGTTATGGGTCCCGGCCTTCGCCGGGACGACATACAAGGCTACGCGTGGCCCGCCTCGTTCGAGAGCATGCCGGGATCGATGCCGATCTTGCGCAGTGCGCGTCCGTATTTTTCGTCGACGTCGTCGCCGAAGATCAGATCCGAATCCGCGTCGCAATGCAGCCAGCCATTGCTCTGGATTTCGGTCTCGAGCTGGCCCGGCGCCCAGCCGGCATAGCCGAGCGCGAGGATAGCGTGCTTGGGGCCGGAGCCGTTGGCGATCGCGCGCAGGATGTCGACCGTCGCGGTGAGGCAGACGCCGTCGTCGATCCGGAGCGTCGCGTTCTCGATGTAGAAATCGCTGGAATGCAGCACGAAGCCGCGGCCGGTATCGACCGGACCGCCGCGCAGCACCTTCATGCTTTCGGCGTTCTCCGGCAGCTTGATGTGCTCGCCCTTGTTGATGATGCCGAGCTGCTGCAACAGCTCGGGGAAGTCGATGCTGCCGGCCGGGTGGTTGACGATGATGCCCATCGCGCCTTCGGCGGAGTGGGCGCAGAGATAGATCACCGAGCGCTCGAAGCGCTCGTCGCCCATCACGGGCATGGCGATCAACAGCTGGCCGTCGAGGTAACCCGCCGAACTCGGGAGCGCGGGGGCTGACTTGCGGGTGCTTTCGCCCGTCCTCTTGCCTGTGGGAGCCATCGGTGAAGCACTCCGGTTTCAATTCCTATCCTGATGTCGGGCCGGCCGGCTGTCAAATCAAGGCTTGCAGGGACTTGATTCAAGTGCATCCATCACAAGCAATTCAATGGTTTGCCGCGGGGCGACCCTGTAAAGACGTACCATGCTGACAAGAGTTCCCCGGCGTGCGGCGATTGGCGTCGCGACAACCCTGCTCGCGTCGTCGCTGGCGCTTGCGGCCCATGCCGACGACGCATCGCCGTGGCAGCGCGACGGACATTCCGCGGTGCGGTTGCTGGCGGGATCGCGCAGCGGCGCCGTCCTGCTCGGCGGTATCGCCTTCCAGATCCAGCCCGGCTGGAAAACCTATTGGCGCATGCCGGGCGATTCCGGCGTTCCGCCGCGCTTCGATTTCTCGAAATCTGACAATGTCGAAGCGGTGACGGTGATGTGGCCGGCCCCGCAGAAATTCGACGACGGCGCGGGCGGCCATTCGATCGGCTATCACGACCAGATCGTGCTGCCCCTGCGCATCATCGCCAAGGCGGCCGACAAGCCGGTAACCTTGCGCGCCGAGATCAATTATGCGGTGTGCGAAAAGCTTTGCATTCCGGTCGAGGCCCGCGCCGAGCTTGGCTTCAACAGCGTCGCCTCGACCGAGGACGCCAATCTGCGTGCAGCGCTCGACACCGTGCCCAAGCCTGCCACCATCGGCGATCCCAACCCGCTCACCATCCGCGACGTCAAGCGTGACGGGCCCAAGAATGTCGTCGTCGACGTGGTCGCGCCGGATGCGCGCACCGTCAATCTCTACGTGGAAGGCCCGACGCCCGATTGGGCGTTGCCCATCCCGGCACCGGTCGAGCCCAGCCCACCGGGCGTGAAGCGGTTTTCTTTCGAACTCGACGGACTGCCGCCGGGCGCCAAGGCCGACGGTGCTGCGCTGAAGTTCACGCTGGTCGGACCGGAGAAGTCGTACGAGTTCAATACCAATTTGGAATAGTTGTCGTCCTGGCGAACGCCAGGACCCATTACCCCAGGGAGTAGTTTGGCGAAGATTCCTAGTATGGAACTGCTACCCGATCCCTCCCGATAGATCACGCGGTATGGGTCCTGGCTTTCGCCAGGACGACGTTTGGGGTTGCAACACACTCCACCCAACCGAATCTTAACGAATGGTTGCTAATCCCCAAGGCTAGCGCAGAGGCCTGCCGCAGCATGCGCGTGCGCGCCTGGGGATCCTTCGAATTGGCCGTAATGGATGCAGAACCCGCAACGACCGGACCTGCCGGCCTCATCGCGCGGCTGCGCGAAAAATTGACGGGCGGGTCGAGCGAGGCATCGCTGACGCGGCGGCTGGCCGGCACCATCTTCGTCATCCGCGTGATCAGCGCCGGCCTTGCATATTTCTCGCAGGTCCTGCTCGCGCGCTGGATGGGGACGTCGGACTACGGCATTTATGTCTATGTCTGGACCTGGGTTCTGCTGCTCGGCAGCATGATGGACTTTGGCATCTCGGCCTCCGCGCAAAAGATCATTCCGGAATACCGCGCCCGTGGCGAGCATGCGCTGCTGCGCGGCTTTCTCTCGGGCAGCCGCTGGCTGACCTTTGCCGTTTCCGCACTGGTGTCGCTCGGCCTCGCCGGTCTCGTCAAATTGCTGTCACCCTGGATCGATCCGGCCGAAGAGCTGCCGCTCTATATCGGCTGCATGACGCTGCCCGCTTTCGTCGTGGCCAACACCCAGGACGGCATCGCGCGCTCGCATGACTGGATGCAGCTCGGCCTGATGCCGCAATTCATCATCCGCCAGGCCCTGATCATCGGCATCACGGCCTGCGCCTTCCTGCTCGGCTATCATCTCGGCGCGGTCGCCGCGATGGTCGCGAGTGCCGGCGCGGTGTGGATCGCGATGACCGGGCAGATGGTGGTGCTGAACCGCAGGCTCACCGATCACATCGAGCCCGGCCCCAAGGCCTACGACGTCGGCGGCTGGCTCGCCGTCTCGCTGCCGATCCTGCTGGTCGAAAGCTTCTACCTGCTGCTGTCCTACACCGACGTGCTGGTGCTTCAGCAATTCCGCCCCTCCGACGAGGTCGGCGTCTATTTCGCCGTGGTGAAGACACTGGCGCTGGTCTCTTTCATCCACTACGCGATGTCGGCGACGACCGCGCATCGCTTTGCCGAATACAACGCCGCTGGCGACAAGGCGCGGCTGTCGGCTTACGTGGCGCATGCCATCAACTGGACGTTCTGGCCGTCGCTGGCGGCGACCATCGTGCTGCTCGCGCTCGGCAAGCCGCTGCTCTGGCTGTTCGGGCCGCAATTCGTGGTCGGCTACGACATCATGTTCGTCGCCGCGATCGGCCTCGTGGTGCGCTCCGCGATCGGCCCGGTCGAACGGCTGCTCAACATGCTCGGCCAGCAGAAGATCTGCGCGCTGGCCTATGCGCTGGCCTTTGCGATGAACCTGGTGCTCTGTATCGCGCTGGTGCCGCGCTTCGGCGGCCACGGTGCTGCCGCCGCGACCTCGATCTCGCTCAGTTTCGAGACGGTGCTGCTGTTCTGGATCGTGCGACAGCGGCTCGGCCTGCACGTGCTGGCGTTCGGGAAATAGGACCAGCGCCCCTGCTCTTCCGCGCTTCCGCTGGGGAACAACCGTTTCGCGGCACGCTGGGGAGCGCGGCTAAACCCCTGCCCGTTCAGCGAGGACAGCACGATTTTTCTTATTGCTCCCAAACGGTTGCTCTGCAGGGAAAGTTTATTCTACGTCATATTGCCCAACTGACGAGATAAACCTAAGATTCCCTGGACATGATAGATCCACTCTACGTCGCCTCCGGGTTCGGCGTCGGCCTGCTGGTCGGGATGACCGGCGTCGGCGGCGGTTCGCTGATGACGCCGCTGCTGATCCTGCTGTTCGGCATTCACCCATCGACCGCGGTCGGCACCGACCTGCTCTATGCCGCCGCCACCAAGACCGGCGGCAGCGTGGTGCATGGCTGGTCGCGCAGCGTGCACTGGCCGGCGGTGCTGCGGCTCGCCTGCGGCAGCCTTCCGGCGAGCGCGCTGACGCTGCTCGTGCTGTGGAAGCTCGACCTCAAGAGCGATTCCGAGCGCAATCTCGTCAACCTCGTGCTCTGCTTCGCACTGCTGCTGACCGCGACCTCGCTGATTTTCCGCAGATCGATCATGGAGCGCTTTCGCCGGCGCCTGGAGCAGGTCGATGACCGCACCACCGCGATCGCGACGGTCGTCACCGGAATCGTGCTCGGCGTGCTGGTTTCGATTTCATCGGTCGGCGCCGGCGCGGTCGGCGTCACCGTTCTGCTGCTGCTCTATCCGCGCCTGCCGGTGGCGACCATCGTCGGCTCCGACATCGCCCATGCGGTCCCGCTGACGCTGATCGCCGGAATGGGGCACTGGGCGCTTGGCGACGTGGATTGGGCGCTGATGGGCGTGCTGCTGTTGGGCTCGCTGCCCGGTATCGTCGTCGGCAGCTTCAGCGCGACGCGCGTGCCTGAGACGGTGCTCCGCCTGACACTTGCCTGCGTGCTGTTCGTGGTCGCCGGCAAGATCATGTTCGCGGAGCTGCACCTGTCCTCGGCGTTCGAGACGGCGCTGGCCTGGACACATTAGACAGAGAACGGCCGCACCACTCTCACTGTCATCGCCCGCCTTGTGCGCAATTGCGCACTGGGGCGGGCGATCCAGTACGCCGAGACCGTTGTGATTGGCCGAGAAGCTGCGGAGTACTGGATGCCCCGCCTGCCGCCTACGCTAAAGCTTCGGCGCCCCTAGACCTCAGCCCCGGCGAAGCCTTGGCGTAGCCGGGTCGCGGGGCATCACCGAGAGTTGTTGGGTTGACGCGAACTACTCCGCGGTCCAGCCGCCGTCGATCGACAGGTTAGTGCCGGTGATCTGCGCGGCATCGTCGCCGCACAGGAACAGCGCGAGGGCTGCGACCTGCTCGGAGGTGACGAACTCCTTGGTCGGCTGCGCGTCGAGCAACACGTCGTTGATGACCTGCTCGCGCGTGAGGTTGCGGGCCTTCATGGTGTCGGGGATCTGCTTCTCCACCAGCGGCGTCCAGACATAACCGGGGCTGATGCAGTTGCAGGTGATCTTGTGGGTCGCGACCTCCAGCGCCACGGTCTTGGTCAGGCCGGCGATGCCGTGCTTGGCCGACACATAGGCCGACTTGAAGGGCGAGGCGACCAGCGAGTGCGCGGAAGCGGTATTGATGATGCGGCCCCAGCCCTTCTTCTTCATGCCGGGGACGGCGGCGCGAATGGAATGGAAGGCCGAGGACAGGTTGATCGCGATGATCTGGTCCCATTTCTCCGGCGGGAATTCCTCGATGGGCGAGACGAACTGGATGCCGGCATTGTTGACGAGGATGTCGACCGAACCGAAACTCTTCTCGCCGAGCGCGATCATCCCGGCGATCTCGGCCGGCTTGGTCATGTCAGCCGGCGAATAGACCGCCTTAACGCCGAAGTCGGACTCGATCTTGGCGCGCTCCTTCTCGATGTCCTCCGGCGAGCCGAACCCGTTGATGACGACATTGGCACCGGCGGCGGCGAAGGCGCGCGCATAGGCGAGGCCGATGCCGCTGGTCGACCCGGTCACGACGGCGTTCTTGCCTGACAGACTACCCATATTAGTCGCTCCTTTTTGCCGGGGGCGCAGTGACGTCCCCCGTGAGATCGTAGGTCACCATGGTCTCGCCGGATTGCGGCCGCTCGAGCCAGTCCTTGTGGCGCATCGACAGATGCACGTCACGCACGCCGGCTTCCCAATGCTCGACCATGGCGACATGTGAGAAATCGTAATCCTTGGACGAGGATTCGTAGTTCTTGCTGCGGTAGATCAGGTGCACCACAGTCACGGTGCTTTCGCGCGATACCTTGGCAAGGAATTCCACGGAAGGGTCGTTCTTGAGATAATCGGGCAATTTGGAAATCAGGTCGCGCACGGCCCTGCGGGCATTGTGCACCTGCTTGTTCTTGTCGGTGTTCATCCGCGTGCGGCTGGAGAAGCGGATGTCCTTCTCGCGCTCGGTCGCCTCGAGCAGCGAGGTCGGCAGGTCGCCGCGGGCGCTGAACAGGTCGACCTGGAAGATCAGGAGATCGCGGTCGGTCTCGGCGTCGAGCACGTAGTCGAGCGGCGTGTTGGAGGCGATGCCGCCGTCCCAATAATGCTCGCCGTCGATCACGACGGACGGAAAGCCGGGCGGCAGCGCGCCGGAGGCCATGATGTGCTCGGGGCCGATTTTCTTGCCGAGCTTCCTGAACTCGAAATTGTCGAAATATTTGAAGTTGCCGGAGGTGACGCCGACCGCACCGACCGACAGCCGCGTTTTCAGATCGTTGATGCGGTCGAAGTCGACCAGACGCTCCAGCGTCTTCTTCAGCGGTGCGGTGTCGTAATAGCTCTCGGCCTGCGGGCTGCCGGGCGGCCAGAGCGGCGCGGGCGGAATGCGCGGCGTGAAGAAACCGGGGACGCCGAAGGTCGCGATCAATGCGGCGCTGGTCGAGTTGAACAGCTCGCGGCTGTGGTCGCTCTTGCCGATCGGCTTCCATGGCACCGGCGCGGAGACCATCTCCCAGAATTCCTTCAGCCGCTTGACGCGCGTCTCCCCTTCGTTGCCGGCGATGATCGCGGCGTTGACAGCGCCGATCGAGATGCCGGCGACCCAGTCCGGCTCGAACCCGGCATGGCAGAGCGACTGATAGGCGCCGGCCTGATAGGAGCCGAGCGCGCCGCCGCCCTGGAGGACCAGGACACGTTGCGCGTTCGCGGGGATCGTTGCGACTTGTGGACTATGATCGGTCATGCGGGAACAATAGCAGATGGCGAGCGACCGTGGCGACAGTCTGCCGCGGCGTCAATGCATCCCGGGATCAAGTCTGGCTTATCGGGCGTCCGTCGAGGCCAGGATCATGGTCCAGAACACCTTGTATTTGGTGCCGGGAGCATAGCCCGCCGCGATGCCCAATTTTGTGACACCGCTCTTGAGCATGTTGGCGCGGTGCGGGGGCGAGTCGCGCCAGCCGGAAAACGCTTCCGCCAGCGTATGATAGCCGGCCGAGACGTTCTCGACCGCAACGGTCGCCGGATAGCCGCCGGCGCTGAGGCGCTTGGCCAGCGGTGCGCGGACGTCATGGTCCATCTTGTTGGCGGCAGCCATGGCCTGGGACTGAGATTCGGCGAGACTCATCAGGGCAGGATCGATCACGACGGTGCCGAGCCCGTTGTTCTGGCGGTATTGCGAGATCATGATCGCTGCCGCCTGCGCATCGAGCTTTGCGCCCGGGACAGCCATATCGGCATACATCGAGGGCTGCTGGACCGGTGCCTCGTTGCCAGCACAGCCGGCGAGCAGCAAAAGGATTGATATCGCGGCCGCGACGCGCATGAACAGGAGCCCCCAAATCACGGCGGTTGTTGCATACCAACCGTGGCTGAAAGGTGAATATTGAGGAAAAACGACCAAGTCGTTCCGGGGCGATGCGAAGCATCTAACCCGGAATCTCGAGATTCCGGGTCCGGTCCTGCGGACCATCCCGGAATGACGGGGATCTAGCCCGCAAATATCCGGTAGCGCCGGGGCTCCAGGCCGATCGTGTCGCCGGCTCGCAGTTCCCTGCCGCGGGGAGCGTCGATCTCGATGGTCTCTCCGCCTGATAGTGCCACCTCGGCCCGCTGCACGGGGCCGAAATTCCGGACATGCCGCACGGCGCCCTCGAAGGCGCCGCTGCCGGGCGGGCCGACCAGCATGTCGTGTCGCCGCACGAACAGTCTTGACGCGCCAGGCGCAAGGCCATCTGCCGCGAGCCGCAGCGGCCGGTCGCCGAGCGTGATGAGACCGCCGGCGATCAGGACAGGAAGCTCGATGGATTCGCCGATGAAGCTGTGGACGAAGGCGGTCGCCGGGCTCTCATAGACGTCATCGGGCGAGCCGATCTGCTCGATCTTGCCCTTGTCCATCACGACGACGCGGTTGGCGACTTCGAGCGCCTCCTCCTGGTCATGGGTGACGAAGATCGAGGTGACGTTGATCTCGTGGTGCAGCGAGCGCAGCCATTTGCGCAGCTCCTTGCGCACCTTGGCATCAAGCGCGCCGAAGGGCTCGTCGAGCAGCAGGATACGTGGCTCGATCGCGAGCGCGCGGGCCAGCGCGATGCGCTGGCGCTGGCCGCCCGAGAGCTGGCTCGGATAGCGGTCGGCGAGCCAGTCGAGTTGCACGAGATCGAGCAGCTCCTTGACGCGCGCACGGATGGTCGCTTCATCCTTGCGGATCGCGCGCGGCTGCACGCGGAGCCCGAAGGCGACGTTCTCGAACACCGTCATGTGGCGGAACAGCGCGTAGTGCTGGAATACGAATCCGACGTGCCGCTCGCGCGCGCCCTGCGCCAGCGCGTCCTCGCCGTTGAAAGACACCTCACCGGAATCGGGCCAGTCGAGCCCGGCGATGATCCGCAGCAGCGTCGTTTTGCCCGAGCCGGACGGCCCGAGCAGCGCCAGCAGCTCGCCGTCGTTGACCTTGAGGTCGACGCCGTCGAGGGCTGCGAAGCTGCCGAACTTCTTGACGAGATTCCTGACTTCAATGCTCACTTGCGTCATGTCCTTCGTCGAGGTGATTTTCGAGAACGGTTTTCGCGATCAGCGTGATCAGCGCCAGCATCGCCAGCAGCGAGGCGATCGCGAACGCCGCGACGAACTGGTATTCGTTGTAGAGAATCTCGACCAGGAGCGGCATCGTGTTGGTCTCGCCGCGGATATGGCCGGAGACGACGGACACCGCGCCGAACTCGCCCATCGCGCGCGCGTTGCAGAGCAGGACGCCGTAGAGCACGCCCCATTTGATGTTGGGCAGCGTGACGCGGAAGAAGGTCTGCAGGCCTGAGGCGCCGAGCGAGATCGCGGCCTCCTCCTCCTGCGTGCCCTGCTCCTGCATCAGCGGGATCAACGCCCGCGCCACGAAGGGGAAGGTCACGAAGGTGGTCGCAAGCGCGATGCCGGCCACCGCGAACAGGATCTGGACGTCATGATCGCGCAGCCAGCCGCCGAAATAGCCCTGCGCGCCGAACAGCAGCACGAAGACGAGGCCCGAGATCACCGGGCTGACCGAGAACGGCAAATCGATCAGCGTGATCAGGAAGGTCTTGCCCGGGAATTCAAATTTTGCAATCGCCCAGGCCGCGACCAGGCCGAAGACGAGATTGAGGCCGACGGAAATTGCAGCAACCAACAGCGTCAACCTGATCGCGGACAGCGCCTCCGGGTCGGTCAGCGCGGCGAGATAAGCAAGGATACCCCTCGAGAAGGCCTGCGCGAACACCACGACCAGCGGCAGCACGACGAAGACTGAGAGAAAGGTCATCGCCAGCGCGATGATGACGATGCGGACCGCGCGTGGTTCGGTGCGCAGGTTGTTCCGCGCGGCCGCCGCTTGCGCGCGTGCCTTGGCGTCGGGGGCCGGGAGCGAAACCGAATCTGCGATCTGCATCGTCATGATCCGCCCTCAGCGTGCCGGGATCCGGCTCTGCGCCCAGCGCTGGAGCCGATTGACGGCGAAGATAATGACGAAGGACACGACCAGCATGACCACCGCGATGGCGGTCGCATCGGCATAGCGGAATTCAGAGAGCCGGATCACGATCAGCAGCGGCGCGATCTCGGAGACGTTCGGCAGATTGCCGGCGATGAAGATCACCGAGCCGTATTCGCCGACGGCGCGGGCGAAGGCGAGCGCGAGCCCCGTGAGCAGCGCCGGCCCGAGCGAGGGCAGGATCACGCGAATAATGGTCTGCCAGCGGCTCGCGCCGAGGCTGCCCGCCGCCTCCTCGATCTCGGGGTCGAGATCCTGGAGTACCGGCTGCACCGTGCGCACCACGAAGGGGATACCGATGAAGATCATGGCGACGAAGATGCCGACCGGTGTGAACGCCACCTTGATGCCGGCCGCCGCAAGCGGCGCGCCGAGCCAGCCCTTCTCGGCGAACAACGCGGTCAGCGCGACACCGGCGACCGCCGTCGGCAGCGCAAAGGGCACGTCGACGATGGCGTCGAACAGCCGCCTTCCCGGAAAGCGGTACCGCACCAGTGCCCAGACGATGATGCTGCCCATCACCAGATTGACGCAGGCGGCCGCGAAGGCGAGCCCAAAGGACACGCGCAAGGCGTTCAGAGCGCGGCGGCTGGAGAGGATGTTCCAGAACTGCTCGGGGCTCAGCTCGAGCGATTTCAGGAACAGCCCGGCGAGCGGAATCAGGATGATGATCGACAGCCAGGACAGCGTCAGCCCCATGGTGAGACCGAAGCCCGGCAATGTCCGGCGTCGTGCGATTGCGCTCACCAGGCCCCCTGTTTAAGCCCCGCCGACAGCGCCCGATCAGTTCTTGTAGATCTGATCGAAGACGCCGCCGTCGGCAAAATGTTCCCTCTGCGCCTTGGTCCAGCCGTCGAAAAGTTCGTCGATCGTGAACAGCTCGACCTTCGCGAAGGAGTTTTCGTGTTTTTTGGCGATCTCGGGATCGCGCGGACGATAGAAGTTGCGCGCCGCGATTTCCTGACCTTCCTTGGTGTACCAATATTGCAGGTAGGCGTCGGCGGCGTTGCGGGTGCCCTTTTTATCGGCAACCTTGTCGATGATCGTCACCGGCGGTTCCGCCAGGATCGAGAGCGGCGGCGCCACGATCTCGAATTTCTCCGGACCGAATTCCTTGAGCGCCAGGTACGCCTCGTTCTCCCAGGCGAGCAGCACGTCGCCGACGCCGCGCTCGACGAAGGTCACGGTCGCGCCGCGCGCGCCGGTGTCGAGCACCGGCACCTGCTGATAGAGCTTTCCGATGAAATCCTTGGCCCTGTCCGCCGAGCCGTATTTCTTCTGCGCAAAGCCCCATGCCGCGAGATAATTCCAGCGCGCGCCGCCTGACGTCTTCGGGTTCGGCGTGATCACGGCGACACCCGGCTTGAGGAGATCGTCCCAATCCTTGATGCCCTTCGGATTGCCCTTGCGGACCAGGAACACGATGGTCGAGGTGTAGGGCGACGAATTCTGCGGCAGGCGCTTCTGCCAGTCAGCCGTCGTGAGGCCTTTGCCCGCGATGGCGTCGATGTCGTAGGCGAGCGCAAGCGTCACCACGTCGGCCTGCAATCCGTCGATCACGGCGCGCGCCTGCGAACCGCTGCCGCCATGCGACTGCTTGATCTCGACGCTCTTGCCGGTTTCTTTCCGATAGGCACTCGCGAACGCCTTGTTGAACTCGACATAGAGCTCACGCGTCGGATCGTACGATACGTTCAGCAGATTGATGTCGGCGGCGAGAGCCGAGCTTGCCAACATACCTGTCACGAGTAGTCCTGCAGCGAGCGGAACGATACGACGCATCATGTCCATCTCCATTCACATCAATGACGTCGGCGTCATCGATGGCAGGCATAACTCGGGTCGAAACACGCTTAAGTCAACGGAACCGGATTTTCTTGTTCGTAGCCGGGCAGCGTAACTTTGCTACGAAATCTTCATCGTGTGGATGCCGCATTCCGTCTTGGCCCGGCCGCGCCAGCGACCCGCACGCTCATCCTCGCCCTCAGTCGTTCTGCTCGTGCATGGCATACACCCAACCGACAGAAATCCCGACGCAACCAGAGGATGACGCGGCAATTTGGCGCGGGCGAAGATCGCCTCGAGTTCCTCGCGCGAAACATTGGCGAAGGGATTGAACTTCAACCGCGCGCCGTCGTCCTCGACCACCGGGATGTCGGCGCGCGAGTTGCCCTGGAAGCGCTTGCGGCCGTTGAGCCATGCGTCGAACGGCTTCAGCGCCCGCGCCAGCGGCTCGACCTTGCGGATACGGCAGCAGGCGTCGGGATCGGAGAACCAGAGGTCGCGGTCGGGATCTTCGCGCGACAGCGTCTCCTCGGCGGGCGTGATCGAGCGGACATCCTTCAGGCCGAGCATCGCAATCAGCGCATCGCGATAGGCCAGCGTCTCCTCGAACAGCCAGCCGGTGTCGAGGAAGATCACCGGGATCGCCGGATCGACATCCGCCATGACCTTGAGCAGCGTCGCCGATTCCGTGCCGAAGGACGACACCAGCGCAAGCTTGTCGCGCCCGACCGCCTTCAGCGCAGCGGCGATGATTTCGGCGGGCGAGGCATCGCGCAAGGCACGATCGAGCTCCTCCGCCGAGGGCAGCGCAGAGGCGGAGATTGACGAAACTGGGGGCGCGATTGCGTTCACGTGCCGACACCTTCGGAGTGACGCAGTTGCATGCGCCGGTGCAGCGCCGTGATGCGGCCGTCACCGGTCGGCTGGTAGAACACCGAATAGCGCTTCGCGGTCTGCATGAAGGCTTCCGCGTCGGCCTGCTTCTTGACGTCGAAGGAATCGAAGCCCGCACGCAGCATGAACACGAACTGGTCCCGCAGGATCTGGCCCGTCGCACGCAATTCGCCGCGGTAATTGTAGCGCTCGCGCAGCAGCCGCGCCTGGCTGTAAGCGCGTCCGTCGCGGAAGGTCGGGAACACCAGCGCGACGACGGCGATCTTGCCGAGATAGGGCACCAGCTCGGCGATGTCGCGATTGTTCGGCCAGATCACACCGACCTTGCCGGTTCGCTTGAGCAACGCATCCGCCTCGGCGACGAAGCGCTCGGCCGGCACGAGGATGTCGCCGCCCTCGGGCAGCGGCGTGTCGACGGCGAGCTTGACGAAGCTGTCGTCGGCGATCTTTCCGCCGTTAACGAGTGGCATAGACGCGCTCCTTGAAGGGTTCGACGCCGAGGCGTTTTACGGTGTCCATGAACAGCTCTTCAGGCCGCTCGCGCAGCGCCAGATAAGCTTCCACGATGTCCTCGACGACATCGGCGACCTCGTCGAACTTCACGCCGGGGCCGATCAGATTGCCGAGTGCGGCACTCTCGTCGGCGCGCCCGCCGATGGTGATCTGGTAGACCTCCTCGCCGTTCTTCTCAACGCCGAGAATGCCGATGTGACCGACATGGTGATGGCCGCAGGCGTTGATGCAGCCGGAGATATTGATGTGCAGCCGGCCGATCAGATTGGCCAGCTCGTGATTGGCGAAGCGCCGCGTCAATTCCTGCGCGATCGGGATCGAGCGCGCATTGGCCAGCGAGCAATAGTCGAGGCCCGGGCAGGCGATGATGTCGGTGATCAGATTGACGTTCGGGGTCGCCAGCCCGAGCTTGTCGAGCGCCTTCCACAGCGCCGGCAGGTCGCGCTTGGCGACATGCGGCAAAGCGAGGTTCTGCTCGTGGCCGACGCGGATCTCACCGAACGAATATCTGTCGGCAAGATCGGCAAGCGCATCCATCTGCTCGGCGGTAGCGTCACCCGGAGGCGCCCCGATCGGCTTCAGCGAGATCGTGACGATGGAATAGCCCTGGACCTTGTGCGGGGCCACCGAGTTCTTGCGCCATGCCTCGAAATCGGGATCCGCCGCGGCCTGCCGCAGTTCGTCCGGCATGTGCGGCAGCTTCTCGTAGGCGGGATAGGTGAAGCGCGAACGGATGTCCTCGACAACCTCGTCATCGATCAGGAGCGAGGAGTTGCGGATGTGCTGCCACTCCTCCTCGACCTCGCGCGAGAACTTCTCGATGCCGAGCTCGTGCACGAGGATCTTGATGCGCGCCTTGTAGATGTTGTCGCGGCGGCCGTACTGATTATACACTCGCAGGATCGCCTCGATATAGCTGAGAATGTCGCGGCCATGCACGAAGTGCTTGATAGTCTTGCCGATGAACGGCGTGCGTCCGAGCCCGCCGCCGACCAGCACCTCGAAGCCGGTCTCGCCCTTCTCGTTCTTGATCAGCTTCAGCCCGATGTCGTGGATCTTGATCGCGGCGCGGTCGTGGTCCGACGCGGTGATCGCGATCTTGAACTTGCGCGGCAGGAACGAGAATTCCGGATGCAGCGTGGTGTGCTGGCGGATCAGCTCCGACCAGATGCGGGGATCCTCGATCTCGCCGGGCGCGACGCCGGCCCACTGGTCCGAGGTGACGTTGCGCATGTTGTTGCCGGAGGTCTGCATCGCATGGATGCCGACCTCGGCGAGATCGGCCAGCGCATCCGGCAGCTCGGCAAGCTTGATCCAGTTGAACTGGATGTTCTGCCGGGTCGTGAAATGGCCGTAGCCGCGGTCGTATTTGCGCGCGACGTGGGCGAGCGCATGCAACTGGTTCGACGCCAGCGTCCCGTAGGGGATCGCGACGCGGAACATGTAGGCGTGCAGTTGCAGATAGACGCCGTTCTGAAGCCGCAGGATCTTGAACTCGTCCTCGGTGAGCTCGCCGGACAGGCGGCGCTTCACCTGGTCGCGGAATTCCGAGACGCGCTCGTTGACGAGCGTACGGTCGATTTCGTCGTAAGCGTACATGAGAGAATGCCTTAAACCTGGACCGGCTGTCCGATGGTCACGCCGGTGCGGCGGATCTGTTCGCGCAGATTGCCGGGCTCGATCTTGCCGTCCGCGCCGACCTGCACCGGCGCGATATAGGGACCGATTGCGCCGACGTCATCGGCCACGGACTCCGCAAGCAACGCTTTCGCCTCGTCGGAGTTGCGCACGATCGCGGCTTCCGACAAGTCCGCGGACCAGCTCTTGGCGGCGGTGCGGTAAACCACGATGCCGTCCCAGGTGCGGTTGGCGGTCACGACCGAGGGGCCGGCGATCTTGATCTTCTTCTGTTCAAGCGGGGAGGTCATTCGGCTGCATCCAATAGGTCAGAGATGATTTGCTTTGGGGTTTGGCGACGAAGCGAACCGGCATGCCGGAGCACATCGCCGATGATGAGAATGGCGGGACCGCCGTTGGTCCGGCGGACCAGCTCAGGCAGGTCGCGCAGCGTGCCGATCGCGCCTTGCGCATCGAGCCGCGTGACCCGGGCGAACACGCCGACCGGCGTCTCCGGCGAACGACCGGCGGCCAAGAGGCCGGCGCGTATGGCCGGCGCAGCCGTCATGCCCATGTAGACCACGACGGTCATCCTGGCGTCGGTCAGCGTCGACCAGTCCACGACTTCCGCGTCGCGCGCCTTGTGCGCGGTGAGGAAGGTGATGCGGGTCGCTTCGTTCCGATAGGTGAGCGGCACCTCGAAATCGGCGGCACCGCCGAGCCCTGCGGTGATGCCGGGAATGATCGAATAGGCAACGCCGGCGGCACGCAACGCTTCGACTTCTTCGCCGCCGCGGCCGAACACGAAGGGATCGCCGCCCTTCAGCCGCACCACACGCTGGCCGGATTGCGCGGCCTCGATCATGCGCGTGTTGATGGCGTCCTGCCCGATGCCGGGCTTGCCGACGCGACGGCCGACCGGCACGCGCGTGGTGTCACGGCGGATGCGGTCGAGAACTTCAGGCGAGACCAGTTCGTCATGGAAGACGATGTCGGCGTCCTGGAGCGCGCGCAGCGCCTTGATGGTGAGCAAATCCGGATCCCCCGGACCGGCGCCAACCAGCGCGACCGAGCCTTCCGGCTTGTCGGCGCGCGCGAACGCGGATGGATCGGAAATCGCCTTGAGCGCTGCGTCCGCCTCGCCTTTGCGGCCGGCCAGAACGGCGGCGCCGATCGGACCGTCGATGACGCGCTCCCAGAAGCGGCGGCGGAGCGGAAACTCGGCAATACGTTCGTTGATGGATTTGCGGAAGCCGCCGATGAACTCGGCGAGCTCGCCGATGCGCGCCGGCAGCAGTGCCTCGATCTTCTCGCGCACGCGCCGCGCCACCACCGGCGACGTGCCGCCAGTGCCGACGGCGACGACGACATCGCCGCGATCGACGATCGCCGGGAAGATGAAGCTCGAATGCTCGAGATCATCCATGACGTTGACGGGCAGGCCGAGCGCCTTGGCGCGGACCGACATCGCCACGCCGACATCGCCAGCGCCGGCGCAGACGACCGCGATGATTCCCGAGAGATCGGCTGTCAGCGGATCGGCGGCCGCGATGTCGATACGCGCGGCGTGCCCGGAGCTCAGACCCAGGTCCTGATTGCCGTCGGTCGCATGCACGCGAATGCGCGCACCGGCCGCAGCGAGCACGCGCAGCTTGGCGCGCAGAAGCTCACCCGCGCCGATGAGGACCACCGGACCGGCCTTGAGATCGAGGAACACCGGCAAGAACCGCATACGATACTCGCTCCCCCCAGATCCGGGGTTGACTGGAATTATTTTCTATATATGTGTCGTTTCGAGCGCGCAAAGAGAAAATTTTTTCTTCTCTCTTGCACCGCAACTATAGAATTTTCGCCTTCAAACGCAAAGTGGCAGAGATGCATCTTCTCAAGGACAATTCCACTGCTGTCGGGTTGGGCAGCCCGGCCGCGGCCGAGCGCGCGCGCACGCAAGAATTTTCTGTCGACCTTGCCCCGAGCATGGACCATCTCGACCAGCTCGAGGCCCAGAGCATCTATATCTTCCGCGAAGCCTTCGGCCGCCTCAAGAAGATCGCCCTGCTGTGGTCGCTCGGCAAGGACTCGAACGTCATGATTTGGCTGGCGCGCAAGGCGTTCTTCGGCCGTCTGCCGTTCCCGGCCCTCCATGTCGACACCGGCAAGAAGTTTCCGGAGATGTATCGCTTCCGCGATCACTACGGGAAGGAATGGGATCTCGATCTGCGCGTCGAGCCCTGCCCGCCGATTGATGCCGTCGACCCAACGCTGCCGCCGGCCGCCCGTTCCGCCGCCCGCAAGACCGAGGGCCTCAAGATGGCACTCGGCAAATACGGTTTTGACGGCCTGATCGCCGGCATCCGCCGCGACGAGGAGGCGACGCGTGCCAAGGAGCGCGTGTTCTCGCCACGTGGGCTCGAAGGCAATTGGGACGTGCGCGACCAGCCGCCGGAATTCTGGGATCACTTCAACGCGTCGCCGCCGCAAGGCGCGCATTTGCGCATCCATCCGATCCTGCATTGGACCGAGTCCGATATCTGGGCCTACACCAAGCGCGAGAACATCCCGATCATCCCGTTGTATCTGTCGCAAAACGGCAAGCGCTATCGCTCGCTGGGCGATCAGGACATCACCAATCCGGTCGCCTCAAACGCGTCGACGATCGACGAGATCCTGATCGAGCTCGAGCAGACCAAGGTGCCGGAACGTTCCGGCCGCGCGCTCGACCACGAGACCGAGGATGCATTCGAGCGCCTGCGTGTCGCCGGCTATCTCTGATCAAGGACGCGAGCGTCGTATGAACATGATCGTCACCCCCGCTTCGCCCGCCACTCCGAACGGCACCACGTCGATGCCAAATGGCACGACGCGACCGCAGGTCCGCATCGTCATTGTCGGCCATGTCGATCACGGCAAGTCGACGCTGGTCGGCCGCCTCTTGCACGAGACCGGCAGCCTGCCCGACGGCAAGCTCGAGATGCTCAAGGCCGTCAGCGCGCGGCGCGGCATGCCGTTCGAATGGTCGTTCCTGCTCGACGCGCTTCAGACCGAGCGCGACCAGGGCATCACCATCGACACCACGCAGATCCGCTTCCGCACCAATTCGCGCGACATCGTGCTGATCGACGCACCGGGCCACGCCGAATTCCTGCGCAACATGATCACCGGCGCCTCGCAGGCCGACGGCGCGGTGCTGATCATCGACGCGCTCGAAGGCGTGCGCGACCAGACAAGGCGGCACGGCTATCTCCTGCATCTGCTCGGCGTGAAGCAGGTCGCGGTCGTCGTCAACAAGATGGACCGCGTCGACTTCTCCGCCGAGCGCTTCAAGGAGATCAGCGACGAGATCTCGGCGCATCTGCAAGGCCTCGGCGTGAAGCCCACGGCCGTGATTCCGATTTCCGCCCGCGACGGCGACGGCGTCGCCGAGCGCACCGACCGGATCGGCTGGTACAAGGGCCCGACCGTGGTCGAGGCGCTGGATCGGCTCGAACCGGCGCGGCCGCTGGAAGCGCTGGCGCTGCGCTTGCCGGTGCAGGCGATCTACAAATTCGACGATCGCCGCATCGTTGCGGGCCGGATCGAATCCGGCAGCCTGGTTGCCGGCGACGAAATCGTGATCATGCCGGCCGGCAAGATCGCCAGGATCAAGACGGTCGAGAGCTGGCCGGTGACGCCGGTCGCGGGCCGACAGGGTGCTGGCCGCTCTGTCGGCATCACGCTCGACCGCGAATTGTTCGTCGAGCGCGGTGATATCATCGCGCATACCAACAGCGCGCCGCGCGAGACGCGACGGCTGCGCGCGCGGATCTTCTGGCTGCACGACAAGCCGCTGGCCAAGGGCGACCAGCTCCTGGTTCGCTGCGGACCGAAGGAAAGCCGCGCCACGGTCGTCGCAATCGAGAAGGCGGTCGATCCGGGCGAGCTGTCGAGCGTCGAGAACAAGGCAATCGGCCGCAACCATGTCGGCGAGATCGACATTTCCCTTTCGAATCCGATTGCCACCGATCCCTACACGGAAAATCCGCGCACCGGCCGTCTCGTGATCGAGGTGTCCGGGCGCATCGCCGGCGGCGGTCTGGTGCTGTCGGTCGATGCCGGCCAGCGCGCCGTGCCCGTCGACATCGTGCCGGTGGAATCCGCGCTGCGGCCCGACGAACGCTCCGCGCGCTATCGTCACAACGGCGCCGTGGTCTGGCTCACCGGCCTCCCCGCCTCCGGCAAGTCGACTCTCGCAAAAGCGCTGGAGCGGCGGCTGTTCAGCAATGGCGGCTCACCGATCCTGCTCGACGGCGACACGCTGCGCGCCGGGCTCAACAGCGATCTCGGCTTCTCCGCCGCCGATCGCAGCGAGAACATCCGCCGTCTCGCCGAAGTCGCGACACATCTCGCCCGTAACGGCCACATCGCCATTGTCGCTGCGGTCTCGCCCGCCCGCGAGGACCGCGCCACCGCGCGCCGCATCGCCGACACTTCGTTCCGCGAGATCCACGTCGCGACGCCGGCGGAAATTTGCGAGGAGCGCGACCCCAAGGGCCACTACAAAAAGGCCCGCGCCGGCACGCTCGCGTCGTTCACCGGTATCCTCAACAACTACGAGACGCCGCAAGCAGCCGAGCTCGTGATCGAGACCTCGACGCGGACGGTCGCCGAGGCGGCGGACGAGATTGAACAGATGCTCAAGACGACCGGCGTGCTGTTCGACGAAGTCGTGGACCTCGCCGCGAATATTTGACGGCGCCGATTATCGCGCCACATCATCGGAGTCGTCCCGGCGAAGGCCGGGACCCATACCGCGCGATCTGTCGGTGGGGATGGGGCGCGAATCCCGGACTACTAATCTTTGTCAAATTTCTCCCTGTGGTTATGGGTAACGGCCTTCGCCGGGACGACGCCGGGGAGAGATCACGCTCATTGCTTTGGCATTTGACGCTTAGGTGCCTTCCTCGCCGGCCTGCCCCACCGCCTTGACATTTTGACAACTTTTGGGGGCCTTCTCACGGCCCCGATTTTGGGGCTAATAAGATCCTGAAAGCCGCCCCTTATGGGCGCATTTTGCTGCTGTCGGGTCAAAAGCAGCCAAAAACAGCCATTTCCAACGAGAAAGCCCATCATGAAACGCGTCGATGCCCACGGATTGAAGATCGCTCCCGTCCTGTTCGATTTCATCGCCAAGGAAGCGGCCCCGAAGACGGGAATCGCGCCGGATGCGTTCTGGGCCGGGCTCGCCGCCATCATCAAGGAGTTGGGGCCGAAGAACCGCGCGCTGCTGGCGGAGCGCGACACGCTGCAGACCAAGATCGACGACTGGCACCGCGCCAACAAGGGCAAGGCGTTCGACCTCAATGCCTATACCGCCTTCCTGAAGGAGATCGGCTATCTCGTCCCTGAGCCGGCGACGCAGAAGGTCGAGACCGCCAATGTGGACGAGGAGATCGGCACGATCTGCGGCCCGCAGCTGGTCGTGCCCCTGACCAACGCACGCTATGCGCTGAACGCGGCGAATGCGCGCTGGGGCTCGCTCTATGACGCCTTCTACGGCACCGACGCGATCCCGCACGATCCGTCCGAGAGCGGCAAGGGCTACAACAAGGCGCGCGGCGACAAGGTCATCGCCAAGGCAAAAGCGTTCCTCGATTCCGCGGTGCCGCTGGCGACCGGCAGTCACACCGACGTCACCGCCTATAGCGTGGTCGCGGGCCAGCTCGCGGTGAAGCTGAAGAGCGGCAATGCCACCGCGCTGAAGAACGCCGCGCAATTCGCAGGCTTCCAGGGCGATACGGCCGCACCGAGCGCGGTGCTGCTCGCCAACAACGGCCTGCATGTCGAGGTGAAGATCGACCGCACCAGCGCGATCGGCAAGGACGATCCGGCCGGCGTCGCGGACATGGTCATGGAGTCCGCGGTCTCAACCATTCTCGACATGGAAGACTCGGTCGCGGCGGTCGACGCCGAGGACAAGGTGCTGGTCTATCGCAACACGCTCGGCCTGATGAACGGCACGCTGTCGGCCGATTTCGAAAAGGGCGGCAAGACGTTGACGCGCTCGCTCAATGCCGATCGCAGCTACAAGACGCCTGACGGCAAGGGCGAGGTCAAGCTGCACGGCCGCAGCCTGCTCCTGATGCGCAATTGCGGTCACCACATGTTCACCGACGCGGTGCTGGACGACAAGGGCGAGGAGATTCCGGAAGGCTTGCTCGACGCCGCCGTCTCCGGGCTTCTTGCCGTGCACGACTTGAAAGGCAACTCCAAGGTCAGGAACAGCCGCACCGGCTCGGCCTATATCGTCAAGCCCAAGATGCACGGCCCCGACGAGGTGTCGCTGACCTGCGAGATCTTCGACCGCGTCGAGAAGATGCTGTCGCTGCCCGAGAACACGCTCAAGGTCGGCATCATGGACGAGGAGCGGCGCACCACCGTCAACCTCAAGGCCTGCATCCAGCGCGCCTCCAAGCGCATCATGTTCATCAACACCGGCTTCCTCGACCGCACCGGCGACGAGATCCACACATCGATGGAAGCGGGTCCGATGATCCGCAAGAACGAGATGAAGGCGCAGCCCTGGATCAAGTCCTATGAGGACTGGAACGTCGATATGGGCCTGACCTGTGGCCTGCCCGGCCATGCCCAGATCGGCAAGGGCATGTGGGCCGCGCCGGACAAGATGGCGGACATGCTGGCCCAGAAGCTCGCTCATCCGCAGGCCGGTGCCACCACCGCGTGGGTGCCTTCGCCGACGGCCGCGACGCTGCACGCGCTGCACTACCACCAGGTCAACGTCACCGCGCGCCAGCAGGAGCTCGCCAAGGGCGGCCCGCGGGCAAAGCTCGAGGACATCCTCACCATCCCGGTGTCGAAGTCGAACTGGGCGCCCGACGACGTCAAGCAGGAGATCGACAACAACTGCCAGGGCATTCTGGGCTATGTCGTGCGCTGGATCGACCAGGGCGTCGGCTGCTCCAAAGTGCCTGACATCCACGACGTCGGCCTGATGGAAGACCGTGCCACCTTGCGCATCTCCAGCCAGCACCTCGCCAACTGGCTGCACCAGGGCGTCATCACCGAAGCGCAGGTGATGGAATCGCTCAAGCGCATGGCGGTCGTGGTCGACAAGCAGAACGCCGGCGATCCCGTCTACAAGCCGATGGCGCCCGCCTTCGACGGCACAGCCTTCAAGGCGGCGAGCGACCTCATCTTCAAGGGACGCGAGCAGCCCAACGGCTACACCGAATACATCCTCACCGCCCGCCGCCGCGAGGCGAAGGCGGCGGGATAAGCCCGAATAAGCGAGCACCAAAAGCCCCGGCTCACGCCGGGGCTTTTTTGTTGGAGCAGTAGCCCGGCTAGAACACTGCCAAATATTTCAGCAGCGACACGATACCGATGATGATGACGACAACGCGCGCGATCTGCTTGGCGCGGCCGTCCATCGGCAGCATGTTGATGAGGTAAAGTACGAGAATGACGACGAGAAAGGTGACGAGGACGCCGACCAACATTGCTAGGACCCCCCTTTTAGGCCAGTTGCGGACGCTCTCTCAACGCACAACTCCCGTGCCGGTTCCATTGATGCAACCCTCTGCAACTTCTAGTAATTCCGTACTTCTACCGTCAGTCGGCCTGCCTAAAACTTTACCCTTTTCCTTTCAGATGCAGTCACCGTTTGGGCCCTGAGCCACAAACGGCATGCGATTGCCTGGTCTTGCGTGCCCCTCTTTTCCGATGTTGCCCGGGGCGATTTCACGAACTTTGTCATGGGAATTGGGGGACTTCGATGCTGAATCGTCTGACCGTATCCGCGCTGCTGAAGGCGGTGATCGCGATCACGTCGGTTTGCGTGGTGATCGCACTCTCGCTCACCGCCTACGAGTCCTGGGATCGCCTGAAGACCGCCAACCGCATCTCGCAGATCGCCGTCACGTCCGCCGATCTGTTCAAGGCGATGCACAATCTGCGCACCGACCGCTCGACGACCAACCGCCTCCTGAACGCGACCGAGCCGATGGACGGCGAGATCGAAAAATACCTGCGCGCCTTGCGCGATGCCCAAATGTCCGCCATGGCGCGCGCGCTCGAGCTGCTGCCCAGTATGGACTTCCCACAGTCGGGCACCCTGGTACCGGAGCTCGCGCGTCTGTTCAAATTGTTGACCGAAGAGCAGAAGCAGTTCTGGGAGGATGTGGCCAAGCCGAAGGACCAGCGCCGCGCCGGCCTGCCCAAGGAATACATGGAGACGACGCAGGGCCTGCTCGACACGCTCGACAAGCTCTCGAACACGTTGGCCGCCACGGTCAATCACCTGGACGCCACGATCGACCAGCTCCTGTCGATCAAGCAGAACGCCTGGCTGCTCCGCAACACCGCAGGCGAGGCGTCGCTGATCGTCTCGACCGGGCTTGCCGCCGGCAAAATCACGCCGGAAGGCCGCTACGCCTATACCCAATATGTCGGCGGCACGAGCGCAATGTGGAAGGCGCTGGAGTTGTCGACGTCCGGCATGCAGTTGCCGGCGGGGCTCGCCTCCGCGATGGCCTCCGCCAAGACCTCCTATTTCGAGCCGCAATATCTGGCCTTGCGCGACCGTCTCGCCGACGCGCTGGTCAAGGGTGAGAAGCCCGAGATGACGGCGAACCAATGGAGCCCGGTCACGGTCGGCCGCATGGCGAGCGCGGTCGCAGTAGCAGAAGGTGCGCTCGATGCTGCCAAGATCCACACCCAGGAGCAGCGCGGCGCCGCAGAGCGCGCACTGATCGTGCAGCTGACGCTGCTGGCGCTCGCCGTGGGCCTTGCCGTCGGCGCGATCATGCTGGTCAGCCGCCGCGTCATCACTCCGCTCAATACCATTCGGGACGCCATGCTGAAGGTCGCCGGCGGCGACCTTGCCGTCGACAGCGGTTATCTCGACCGCAGCGACGAAATCGGCGCGCTTGCCGGCGCGCTGGAGACGTTCAAGCAGCAGGCCAACGAGAAGCTCAAGATCGAGGCACAGGAGCGCGAACGCAATGCGGGCGCCTCCGCGCGCCAGCGCGCGGTCGAGACCTATGTCGGCGAGTTCGAGGGCGCGGTGCGCAAGACGCTCGGCGAATTGAGCGAAGCCTCCGGCGAAATGCGCAAGACCTCGGGCGATCTCTCCGCGGTGTCGCGGCAGACCAACGACCGCGTGCAGGTCGCGGGCAAGGCCTCCAATGACGCCTCCATGAGCGTCGACAGCGTCGCCGCCGCAGCCGAAGAGCTCAGCGCCTCGATCAACGACATCAGCCAGCAGGCCGCGCATGCCGCGGGCATCGCCAGCCGCGCCGTGACCCAGGCGCGCGACACCGACGGCACGGTGCAGGGTCTTCAAAAGTCGGCCGGCCGCATCGGCGAGGTCGTCGGCCTGATCAACACCATTGCGCAGCAGACCAATTTGCTCGCGCTCAATGCCACGATCGAGGCGGCACGCGCCGGCGAAGCGGGGCGCGGCTTTGCCGTAGTCGCCTCGGAGGTGAAGTCGCTGGCGAGCCAGACGGCCAAGGCGACCGAGGAGATCTCCGAGCAGATCGCCGATATCCAGAAGGTCGCGGGCGACGCCATCAGCGCGATCCAGACCATCGGCGGCATCATCGGCGAAGTGAACGAGGTCGCGACCGCAATCGCTGCCGCCGTGCAGGAGCAGGGTGCGGCCACGCAAGAGATCACCCGCAGCACCCAGTTTGCGGCGCAGGGCACCAGGAACGTCTCGGACAACATCACCGGCGTCAAATCCGATGCTGACGCTGCGGCCGCCGCCGCCGACAACGTGAAGCACGCCTCCGAGATGCTGGAGAGCCAGAGCCGCCAGCTCGGCCATGAGGTCAGCGACTTCCTCGGCAAGATCCGCGCGGCTTAGGGTGGGCCTTTAAAGAGAGTCGCGCCCACACCCTCGGTGTCGTCCTGGCGGAAGCCAGGACCCATAACCACCGCCGTCCGCAATAGGCAGGCTGGTGGTTAGCGGTGCGGGCCCACATCGGCATTCGGGGTAATGGGTCCTGGCTTTCGCCAGGACGACATTGACGCTACTCCTTCGCCACAACCGGCACTTGGCGGAATCTTGCGCGCACCGAATCCGGCAGCGGGGAGAAATTCATCGCGACACCGCGGCGGTCGTTGGCATTGCGGCTGGCGACCACCAGACCGTCGGCGCCCGCGACGATGTCGCCCTTGCGCAAGGTGGGATCGTCGTCGATCTTGACCTGGGCGAGCCCGACCGGATCCTTGCCGTTGCAGGTGCAGCCCGCCACGATCTCGTTGCGGTACCGGAAGGCGTTCGGCAGGTCGGAATAGGATTTCCCCTTGTCCGTCGTCGCGTCGTCGATGTTGCCGCCATAGACCAGCGAGGTCTCCGAGGCCGGGCAGAAGCTCTTGCAGGATTGCGCCTTGCTCTCGGAATCATTTCCCTGCGCCGGGAAATAACGTCCGTCGCAGCCGCGCACACAATAGGCCGTGCCACCGCCATAGGAGGCCCGCTGGCGCGGCGTGTCATAGCGCGGCGTGTCGTAGCGCGGCGCGTCATCGGTCTGGAACGGCATGCGGATCTCGGGCGCCGCCCGCCCGCGGAAGCCGCCGAATAGCGCCGAGAAAAACTCCTCCGCATGGGCCGATGGCGTCAGCGCGAGGCCGAAGGAGGCAACGGCGACGAATGCCGCCGCGCCACCGGCGAGTTTGCCGATCGAACGTCTCTTCATGTGACCTCACTCGGCCCTTAGTTCACGGCCGAATTCGAAATGTTCAGCGCCTGCCGGCCCGAGGGCAGCGCCGTCACTGCCGGGCGCTTGCGCACGGAATCGCCGCCTTTCGCCATCAGCGGCGCGTTCTTCGGCAGTACGACCACCTTGGCGCCGACATTGACACGTCCGAACAGGTCGGTGACGTCCTCGTTGGTCATGCGGATGCAGCCGGACGAGACGAATTTGCCGATCGTGGTGGGATCATTGGTGCCATGGATGCGGTATTCGCTCGACCCGAGATACATCGCACGCGCGCCGAGCGGATTGCCGGGGCCGCCTGCGACGAAGCGAGGCAGATAGGGCTGGCGCGCAATCATCTCAGCCGGCGGATGCCAGTCCGGCCACTCCGCCTTGCGGCTGACGCTCTGCACGCCCGACCAGGTGAAACCTTCGCGCCCGACGCCGACGCCATAACGGATCGCGCGGCCCTGGCCGAGCACGTAGTAAAGATAAGTATTGTTGGTATCGATGACGATGGTACCGGCCGGCTCGCTCCGGTCGAAACTGACAATCCGCTTCCGCAGGCGATCGGGCAGCGCGGCATCCTCGTCGGCGGCCTGCGCGCTCTGGCTTGCATAGCCTTGGTTCGCATAGCCTTGGTTTGGATAGCCCTGGCCTGGATAGCCCTGGTCCTGCAGGTAGCCCTGACCCTGCGGATAGGTGTAGCCCAGAGTCTGTGCGCTTGCGGCGCCGAACGGCACCGCCAGCAAAGCGGTTGCGAACGCGAAAGCGGTGATGCGGCGCGGCGATAAGCGGCGTCGGACTGGAGAGAACTTCGTCATGTGCTGCCCCGTTGGATGCCTGCATCAGGGTGATGCGCTGGTTTGATCAACGCGGTCGAACCGCCACAAGTTCCGCGGCGCGATGCAGCAGCCACGTCACAGTCAAGAGAGCGCTTCTTCACGAAGCCGCGATGGAACCCGCAGGGCGCTTTGACGTTCTCTCCTGATCATGGGCGCGAGGACCGAAGACTCCGTGCCGGAGAGGTATTGTGCGCGTCCTTCCCAGTGAACGTATGACTTCCGGCAACGGCGAAGGCACTCCGCTTCCCGAGAGCCACGGCGAACTCCCGCCGGTGATCCGCCGCACCGAGCTCGTCGCCTTCTCGCTCGCCGGACTGCTCCTCATCGCAATCGTCGCGGTGCTCTATGTCGGAAAGGCGTTCTTTCTGCCTGTGGTGATGGCGTTCGTCACCGGCACGATGCTCTCGCCGGCAGCGACCTTCCTGGAGAAACGGAAAGTGCCGCGGAGCCTCGCCGCCGCGCTGATCGTGTTCGCGGTGACCGCCGTAGTCGGCTTCATCGTCGCGCTGATCGCCTCGCCGGCGATGGAATGGAGTTCGCGCCTGCCCGAACTCGGCGCGCAGTTGAAAGACAAGGTCCACGTGTTCGACCGGCCGCTGGCGCTGTGGCGAGAGCTGCAGTTGATGCTCGGCGGCTCGGAGGGATTGCCGAGTTTCCAGATGCCGAAATTCGATTGGGTGCAGCCGACGATCGAATTCCTGTCACCGACCTTTACCGAATTTCTGCTGTTCTTCGTCACCCTGATCCTGTTCATCGCCAGCTGGCGCGACCTGCGACGGGCAATGATCATGACCTTCAGCGATCATGAGGCACGGCTGCGCACGCTTCGCATCCTCAATGAGATCGAGGTCCATCTCGGCAACTATCTCTTGACCGTGACCCTGATCAATGTCGGCGTCGGCGTCGCCGCCGGCATCGTCTGCGCGCTCACCGGAATGCCCAATCCGGCTGGCCTCGGCGCGCTCGCGGCCACCCTCAATTTCATTCCGATCATCGGACCGGTGGCCATGTTCGCCATTCTGGTCGTGGTGGGACTGGTCACCTTCCCGACCGTCAGCGGCGGCCTGATGGCGGCGCTCGCCTTTGGCGGCATCACCTTCCTGGAGGGACATTTCGTCACGCCGACCATCATCGGCCGGCGGCTGGCGCTCAATGCGCTCGCGGTGCTGCTGGCGCTGGCGTTCTGGACCTGGCTGTGGGGCCCGATGGGCGCGTTCCTGTCGTCGCCGCTGCTGATCGTCGCCCTGATCCTGAAGGAGCATCTGTTGCCGCAGGATTCGCCGCAGCTCCCGCAGGACTGACCGGTTTCCGTGAACGGAACTTACCCGACGACGAAACGTTTCCCGGCTGTCTCAACCGTCAACAGCTCGGAGCCCCTGATGTCCACCACCAATGCCGAAGCCGGGATGAGAGACTGGACCGACAAAGCCACCCGAGAACGCCTCGAGAAGGATGTAGCAGCCGTGAAAAGCGATATCGCCGCCCTCACCGATCAGATCACCGACGCGCTCAATACTTTTGCCAACTCGTCCGGCAAGCAGGCCCGCCGCGGCTATCGCCAAGCGCGCGAAAACGTGGATTCCGCGATCGACGACATGTCGGAGCGCGGTAGCGCGATGATGGGCGCGGCACAGGAGGCCTACGGCTCGATCGAGGAGACGCTGGAGGACGCGATCAGCCAGCGGCCGCTCGCGACCGTCGGGCTCGCGCTCGGCATCGGCTTCCTTATCGGCGCGGCCTGGCGCCGCTGAGGTTGCGAACTTGTATCGAGACGGTGGCGCAGCGGCGCCGCCGGTGCCGGCTTGTGGGGATTTGAGGAGCAACGCCATGTTTCAGCGCATCATCGACGGGATCAGCGCATCCACCGGCACCACTGTGCGGCTGACCTCGCTGGCAGCAGGCGCGGCGTTCGCACTGTTCATCACCACGTGCTTCCTGTGCGCGGCGGCATTCATCTCGGTGCTCAACAAATATGGTCCGGTGCAGGCCTGCCTTGCCGGTGCAGGCGTTTTCTTTCTGCTGACCTTGGCCGCGGCGGTGAGCTATTGGGTCTACAAACGGCAGTTGCGCAAGCAAGCTCATATCGCGGCCGAGCGCGCCACGAAGTCGGCGGCCTCGAGCATGCTCGCGGATCCCATGCTGCTCGCCACCGGACTCCAGATCGTTCGCGCCGTCGGGATTAAGCGGCTGTTGCCGATCCTGGCGATCGGCGGCGTCGCCCTCGGAATCATGGCGAGCCGCGCCGGCGCACCCGACGAGGTCTCGGCTGAACCTGCCGAGTAGCGGCTAGCGCGCGTTAGAATATTTCGTCGTAGGTCCCGCAAGCGCAATCTTTCGGAATTCGACGCTGGCGGCGCCGCGCCAAATTTCCGTCGCCCGGCGCGAATGTCCCCCACTCACGCAAACGCTACTCGGATAGGCAGGCGGTTGCCGCTAAAAGCAGCGCCCCTGATTCCAAAAGTCATTTTTCGATGAAACCGTCCGTCCAGGCGAACCTCGCCGCATTCCATCACGACCCCCGGCTCTATTTGACGCTTGGCATCGCCAACTGGTCGGTTTTCGTCGACCACATCCCGAACAACGTCGTCAATTTGCTGACGCTGCGCAACTTCGGCTTCAGCGGCGCCGCAGACTTGTTCGTATTCGTGGTGGGCTATGGCGTCGCGATCATTCACGGCAGGATAGCGCTGGAGCGCGGCTACGTCGTCGCAGCGACGCGCATCTTTCGCCGCGTCTGGCGGCTGTACGCCGCCTATGTCGTGCTGTTCGTGATCTATATCGACACCATCGCCTATGTCGCCTCGCAATCCAAGGCGCCCGAAATCATCCACGAATACAACATATCGGGAATTCTCGAGCACCCGCTGCGCATCCTGGTGCGTGGCCTCGTGCTCCAGGAGGAGCCGCTGAATCTCGATCTGTTGCAGCTTATGATCCCGCTGATGGCCTTCTTTCCGTTCGCGCTGTGGGGGCTGTTGCGGCGGCCGAACCTGACGCTTGCGGCATCGGTCGCGCTGTACGTCGCGGCGCGCTGGTTCGACTGGAATTTCCATGTCTATCCGGACCAGGAGTGGACCTTCAACCCATTCTGCTGGCAGATGCTGATGGTGCTGGGCGGCTGGTTCGCCGTGACCGGAGCGTCGGGCCGCGCGCTGCACGGCCTGTCCTGGCTGCGCGTGCTTGCAGGCGCCTATCTCGTATTCGGGATGGCGATCACGCTGATGCGCCACTCGCCGGCGCTTGCCGCCTACCTGCCGGACATCGTGCTCGACAACATCACGCCGACCGACAAGGAAAACCTCGCACCGTATCGCGTGGTCCACTTCCTCGCGCTCGCTTTCATCGCGACACATCTCGTCCCGGCCGATCATCCCGGCCTGCAATGGAGATCGCTACGGGCGGTCATCCGATGCGGCGAGGAATGGCTCGCGGTGTTCTGCGTCGGCGTATTCCTGTCCCTCGCCGGCCATCTCATCCTGATCACCGGCGCCAATCTGGTGGTGATGCAGATCGCCGTGAGTCTGGCCGGCTTCGCGGCGATGGCCGCGGTCGCATATTACATCGCCTGGTCGAAGCGGCAGGACCTGCCCGCGGCCTTGCGGCAACAGGCCTAGCCCGGCACCTTCCGATTCCGCTAGGCCCGCCATCACGGCTGGGCTATGCGGAGCGGCAGCGGATTGCGCGAGGAGGCCGGCGTGGTGATGGCGAATGGCGGGGGTGAGGGAGCCGACACCGCGCCCCGGCGCGGCCGGCCAAGGTCGATCGAGACCACCAACGCCATTCTCCAAAGCGCCTATGCGTTGATGGCCACCACCGGCCTTGCCGCCACCACCATCGACGCGATCGCGCGCCACTCCAGCGTCTCCAAGATGACGATCTACAAATGGTGGCCGTCCCGCGAAGCCTTGCTGATCGACGCCTTTCTTCACCATGCCGCGCAGATGCTGCCGCTGCCGCCTGCAAGCTCGGGCAGCCCCGCCGCGCGCGCACGCCGCCATGCCGCCGCCTATGCCGAAGCCCTCCAGGGCGAGTTCGGCAAGGTCCAGCTCGCCGTCATCTCCGAATGCATCTCCAAGACCGGCTCGGCGGAGCTGTTCTACGCCCGCTACCTGCAATTCCGCCGTGACGCGCTGATCGAGATGATCGCCGCAGGCCAGAGCGACGGCAGCATTCTGGCGGAAGCACCGCCGCAGGATCTCTACGACGCGATCTATGGCAGCCTGTTCTACCGCTACGTCTTCGGCATCGCGCCGATAACGCCGGCCTACGCGCGGACTCTGGTTGACCTCGTGCTGCGGCCGACGAGCTAGCCTGGAATTACCGCGCCGGCCGGATCGGTGCTGACAGCTTGTCGGTGCGGTCGCGCTCGGTCATGTCCTCGACCGTCTCCATCGGCGCGGTCAGCTCGTAGACATAGGAGACGTCGGTGAAATAGCGCTTGGCGGTGCCGCCGAGCGCCTCGGGCGCGACGCGGTCGAGCAGGATCAGGCCGAAGTCGGAATCGGGGCGGCGCGTCGCTTCGCTGGTGTTGAACTCCTCCCAGCGGAAATAGAAGACCTCGCCGGCCCCCTCGTTCGTCACCGTCCAATTGGCAGTGATGTGCGGATGCTTGCCGACCAGCGACAGGCCCTCGTCGGAGTGCGAGGCGAGCTCGAAGAACAGCAGCGACAGGCTCTGCGCCGCGCGCGCGCTGACTGCGATATCAGGGCCGGTGACGGCGATGCGGTCGGCATGCGGGATGGCGCGCGCCTCGAACAGGCCCTTCAGCTTGACACCCTGCCACTGGCTCTCGCTCAGCAGCGAGACGACGTTGGACATGGCGTGGATGCGGCCGATCAGGAGCTCGCGCGCGACATCGATGTCGGAGCCATGGCGCAGCGTGCGGGTCACGATCGACTGGATCACCGCCAGGATGTTTTTGACCCGGTGGTTGAGCTCGTCGATGACAGCGGTCAGCCGGCGCTCGAAACCGATTCTGACCTGGATTTCCCGGCTGAGCCGCAAATTGTTGTAGGCGACATAGCCGAACAAGCCGCACACCATCGCGGTGATCGCAAGGCCGATCGCCGCCACGATGATCGCAGTCTGCTCGGCGCGGCGCGCCGAATTGGTCTTGGCGTAATAGCCGAGCTGCCAGTCGCGACCACCGAAGCTCACCGTGCGCGTCGCCGACGGCGCCGGCCCATCCGCCGCCGTCGTGCGGGCAGAGACCACGCCTTGATCGTTGGCGACGAGCTCGCCGCCCTCCCGGCGCGGATCCTTCAGCGCGACCGCGAACAACGACATGTCGTCGTTGGTCAGCATCAGGGAAGAGAGCTCGTAGGAAAATGTGATGAAGCCCGCCGGCTCCGTTGCGCCCTCTGGGATGACGGGAGCGGCCACAATGATGCCGATCGGCCCGCCGATACGCAGGAGGGCAACCGGTTCTGAGGCAACCGACCTCTTCTCCACTCTGGCGCGCGCCAGCATGGCGCCGCGCACCTGATCCTGGTCGTAACTGCGGCCGGGCAGCCCCTTGGTCTCGTTGCTGCGCGGCTCGAGATCCATCAGCACGTCGATCGGCTGGGTGACACCTGCCGGATCGATCGGCTTGTCGTCATAGCTGCGGATTCGCGGATTGGGGAAGCCGGCGCTCGCGATGGCGGCCTGCGCTGCGGCAAGCTCGTTCGGCTTCAGTCGGGCGATCCAGCCCGCCACCACAAAATCGGTCTTGAAGGCGTAGATGGCCGAGCGCAGCGGCTCGAGCATGTTGGGTTTGAGCACCGACGGCGCCCGGAACAGCCCGGAGGCAACCCGCGCGAGCAGTTCGCGCTCGGTGAGCCGGTCCTGGACCAGGCTCGCATGGACGTCGATCGCGCGTGCCAGCGCGATCCGGTCCAGCGCCAGCTCCTGGTCGTGGACGCGATAAGCCGCAAGCCCGGAGAGCAGGGCTCCGAGCAGAGCAATGAAGCCAATGATGAAACCCAGCCTGACCACGCGACTACTCAGGCGAAAGCAGGAGGTCGGCAATAAACACGGAGCATATGGACGCCGCTCGAACGGGCACGTGCCGAAACAGGGTGAACCCCAATGGCCGGGATAATGAAGGAGGAGGCATCGGTACGCAACTTGGTCGCCTGAGAAGCTTAAATCGGCCCGCCGATGGTCGGGCCGGGATGGATTTGCTCCGGGCACCGGAGGTAATCAATTGCCGTGACCGAAATTTGTTCCGCGGACACGGCTTTGCCCAACGCGTTAACGGGGGAAACGCCTGCGTTAGGTCGTCGCGGCGGTCAGCCGGCCCGTTTCAAGCCGCCTTTGGCCTCAATGAAGCCGATGATGCGGTCCAGCCCCTGGCTCTTCTTCAGGTTGGTCATGACGAACGGCCGCTCGCCGCGCATGCGCCTGGCGTCCGTCTCCATCTTTTCCAGGGAGGCGCCGACATGGGGCGCCAGGTCGATCTTGTTGATGACAAGGAGGTCGGACCGGGTGATGCCGGGGCCGCCCTTGGACGGAATCTTGTCGCCGGCGGCCACGTCGATGACGTAAATGGTGAGATCGGCGAGCTCGGGGGAAAAAGTGGCAGCGAGGTTATCACCGCCGGATTCGATCAGCACGAGATCGAGCCCGGGAAACTTGGCGCGCATATCCGCCACCGCGGCGAGATTCATCGAGGCGTCCTCGCGGATCGCGGTGTGCGGGCAGCCGCCGGTCTCGACCCCGGCAATGCGATCCGGCGTCAGCGAGCCGGAGCGGACAAGAAATTCCGCATCCCATTTGGTGTAGATGTCGTTGGTGATCGCGGCGATGTCGTAGCGCTCGCGCATGGTCTTGCAGAGCAGGTCCATCAGCGCGGTCTTGCCCGATCCGACCGGACCGCCGATACCGACACGCAAGGGGCCGTGAGATTTCGACATGTAACTCACTCTCTCTTAACGTCGTCCCGGCGAAGGCCGGGACCCATAGCCACCGAACTCAGTTGATGTGGCGGGCTGTGGCCACATCCCTCCATCTCCACAAAGATTCGTGGTTATGGGTCCCGGCCTTCGCCGGGACGACAGAGTGAGGCTCGTGCTCAAGATCTGAACAGCCGCGTATATTGCGTCTC
>NZ_JBVVPL010000012.1:0-34127 GCF_055807615.1 Bradyrhizobium sp. MV1.5
TCACCTTCAAAAACGGCCTCGAATACTTCCACGCCGTTGCAGCAGGATGGAGCCTTAGAGATATGTGCATGCCCTAGCGTAAGAACGGGGCGAGGGAGCGCACCTGCGCTAGGTGATGCAGCTTGCCTACTGCTCCGGCCGCGGCTCGGGCTGCGCCTCCTCAGTAGGAAGCTTTGCGCGCTCCCAGCCATCGGTGCCATCGGGATACCAGGCGACGTTGTAGCCATACGCGAGCGCGCGCTTGGCGGCGTTCCAGGACATCCAGCAATCGGCCAGGCAATAGATCACGAGCAGCGCGGTCTTATCGCCGTGTGATGCACGCGCGAGGCCGCGCTGGAAATAGTCGTCCATGGCGGGCGGCAGCGTGCCGTAGCCAGTATCCGGCAGCCAGATGCTGCCCGGGATGTTTTTGCGCGGCGCCTCGCGCCAGACGGTACCCGCGGGAAGGTTCTTCGGCTTCGGCGCGCGCGGCAGCACGTCGATGAAGGCGCCGCTCTTCGCGTGCCAGATCGCCTCGGCTTCTGACGTCGACAGCACGCGCGCGCCGCCGAGCGTCGCCGGCACGGGCGCGCGATAGTTGTCGGTGCGATAGCCCTCGGGCTCGAACGGCTCCTGCTGCTGCGCAACGACCGGCGCCACCAGCATGGCGGCGACCAGCGCAACGGCAAGAGGCCGCTTCATGGCGTCTTCCTCATGGCGTCTTCTTGGCCGTCTCCGCGCCGAGCGGCCGATCGCTCTCGTCCAGCAGCGGCACGCCAAAGTCGAGCAGGATCTTGTTGATCTCGCCCTGGTTCTCCTGGATCAGCTTGTTCAGCTGTCGCTTCCAGTTTTGGTCGGCGCCACGCACGCCCATGCCGATGCGATAGACCAGCTTTGGCCCGGTGGTTTCCTTCACCAGCGGCGTGACATGAAGCGATCCCGCCTTCTTCGCGTAGAACCCTGCCATCGGTCCCCACAGCACGCCGGCATCGATCTTGCCGGCCGTAAGGTCATCGATCATGGCCTGCGCCGAATTGTCGTAGCGCGTGTCGATCATCAGCGGATAGGGCTTTGCATCACCCATCAGTCCCGCGATGGCCATGTTGGTCGCAGGCGGCGTGCCGGCGACGATGCCGACATGCTTGCCCTTCAATCTGGTATCCTCGAGCGTGTCGACCTCCTCCAGCCCGCTGCCTGCTTTCGCGACCAGGGCATAGCTCGTGCGGTAATAGGGATTGGTGCCTTGCACGAGGTCGTCGCCTTGGGGGAAACCCATGATGACGTCGCAGCGATGCGAGCCGAGCGTCATGCGCACGAAGCCGGTGGCTTGCGGAAAAAAGACATAGTCGAGCTTCTTCTGGAGCTTGTCCGCAAACAGCTCGGCAAGCTTGTTCTCGAACCCCTCGCCCTTCTCGTTCGAGAACGGCAGATTGCGCGGGTCGGAGCAGACGCGCAGCACCTTGGGATCGACCAGCTCGAAGGAGAGGTCACCCGTCTCGTTGGTCTGCGCGATGGCGACATCGCCGAATGCCCAAGACGCAACCAGGATACTTAGTGAAAGCAACCAGCGACGATGTCGTCCGGCCTCCGTCATCGCGCTTCCTCCTAGGCTTGTTTGAATGCTAGCCATGCAACGCATGACGCGCCATGTTTTGCCAGACTGTGTGCTGGCTTTTCTTTGTTGCAGTGCAATGCGCGCAAACCCTTTGAACTGAGGCGGAAAAGTGTCTCGCATCGCTCTCGTGATCGCAGCCTTGTCCCTCCTGGTGAAAGCGACGCTAGCATGCGCCGCAGCGGCCGAATTGCCTGTGAGCGAAGTCGCACCCGGAATCTTCGTACACTCCGGGACCATCGCGCTGATGACCCGCGAGAACGAGGGCGACATCGCCAATGTCGGATTCATCGTGGGCGAGGATGCTGTGGCGGTGATTGATACCGGCGGTAGCGTTCGCGAGGGCGAGGCGCTGCTGGCGGCGGTGCGGGCCCGCACCAGCAAGCCGATCCGCTACGTCATCAATACCCACGGCCATCCCGACCATGTTTTCGGCAATGCGGCCTTCGCCATCGGGGACACCATTTTCGTCGGTCACAGCAGGCTGCCGCGGGCGCTCGCGGCGCGCGGGCCGTACTATCTCGACAATTTTAGGCGCATCATGGGCGACGAATTGATATCTCCCGTGAAGATCGTGCCGCCCACAATGCTCGTCACGGACACCCTGACGCTCGATCTGGGCGCGCGCCGCCTGACCTTGCGGGCCTGGCCGGCCGGGCACAGCGATAATGACCTGACCGTGTTCGACGAGACGACGAAGACGCTGTTCACTGGCGACCTCGTCTTCCTCCGCCATATTCCGGTGATGGACGGCAGCATTCGCGGCTGGCTCGGCACCCTCGGGGAACTCAAGAGCATTCCGGCGCAGCGCGTCGTTCCCGGTCACGGACCCGTGAGCGAATGGCCTGCGGCGCTGACCGATGAACGGCGCTATCTGACGGCACTGTTGGCGGACGTCCGGGCATCGAACAAGAAGGGCGAGCCGATCCGAACCGCCGCAGACAAGGCGGCCGCCTCGGAACGGCCGCACTGGGAGCTGTTCGACGACTACAACGCCCGCAACGCAACCGCAGCATTTTCGGAAATTGAATGGGAGTAGCGGACGCGCTACGATGCGCGAAACGTTGCTTCGTCCGCGGGACCAAGACCATGACGGGATGCACGCGCCGACTGCCTCTGATCGCCCTGCTCCTCGGCATTGCATTCGCCGTGCCGGCGCAAGCGGAAGAGGCTTACGATCCCTGGCCGGGCCTGGTGCAGGACATCTTCAGTAACCGTCCGATGAATGACGGCGGCAACGTCATTGGCATCGAGATGCCGTATCGCGCCGAGGACGCGGCCATCGTGCCGGTGACCCTGCGCAGCAAGCTCTCGCCTGGCGATGCCCGCCGCATCCGTTCGATCACGCTGGTGATCGATCGTAACCCCGCGCCGATGGCAGCGAAGTTCGAGCTCGGGCCGGATGCCAACGTCACCGAAATCTCGACGCGCGTGCGCGTCAACAATTACACCGACGTCCATGCGGTGGCCGAGCTCAGCGATGGACAGCTCTATGTCTCGAAGGTCTATGTAAAGGCTTCCGGCGGCTGCTCGGCACCGGCGGGGAAGAATGCCGAGGAAGCCCAGAACCGGCTCGGTCAGATGCGCTACCGCCAATTCGCGCGCGAAGAGGCCCCGGCGAGCCGCATGCGGGAGGCGCAGATCATGATCGGCCACCCCAACAATTCCGGCCTGCAGATGGATCAGGTCACGCAGCTTTACATTCCCGCCTTCTTCGTCAACCAGCTCAAGCTGACGCAGGACGACAGCCCCGTGCTCTCGATGGAAGGCGGCATCTCGATCTCGGAAGATCCCAATCTGCGCTTCACCTATGTGTCCAACGGCGCCAGGCGTTTTCGCGCGGAAGCCAAGGATACGGACGGACACGTGTTCCGCAACGAGTGGGATGTGGAGAAGCCGGGGACGTGAGGGCGTCCATTATCCTCCCTCAATATCCCTCGCCCCAACGATACTGCCATGCGATACCGACAGCTGTCAGTTCGCTTCCCGTGCGGCTGGTGATGCCGGTGCTGGCTGAGAGCTTGACTGAGTTTTGTCGATCGATCGGAAACGCAACCGTCACGCCCGCGCGCGAGATGGCCTGCTCGTTGTCGTTTTTGATGCCGTTGAGGGTCGTGCTGCCGCCGGCGAAATACAGTCCGTCCAGCGCCATCCATATGCCGGACTGGAACGTGTAGATGACATGTCCCTGCACCGCATAGATCGGAGCCTGCGAGAACGTCTTGCCGCCGAAGAAGTCGGTGTTGTCGCTGAAGAAGGTCACGCTGGGGGCGAGCTCGACGGTCCATGGTCCCCATGCCTTTGAAACTCCCAGCTCGGGCCGGAACGACCAACGGTTGCCGCCGAGGTTAAGCAGCTTGGTGCTGTCATATTGCCCGAGGGGCGCGGAGACCTGAAGGCTTACGCCCACGATCAGATCCTGGTGGTAGCTGGCGAAGTCCTTCGCCGAGAGCGCGGGAGCCCCAAACAGGTTGACCGAGACACGAAATCGCGGATCGCCCAGACCGGACATCTCTCGTTCGCGCGGCTCGCCGTTGACGAGCCCATGCGCGGCAAACGACGATGTCGGCACGATCGCATCGAACTTGGCCGACTGGCCAGCGACGTCGAAGGACCGAACATAGGCCACTACGCCGGTATCGGAGCGAAATGTGGCATCGGCGATCGCGGTGCTGGGATCGAACGCGAGCTTGCCTTGGGCGTAAACGTAGCCCGAGATCAGGAAATTCAACCCGACAGGCGTATTCGAATACGATCGCGGCTCGGCCTCCTGCGCGCTCGCATTCGAGACCGCCGACAATGCGGCGATCATTCCCAATGCCGGGCCGAGCGGGAACCGTCTTGCGCGACGCGATCGAGGCGCATCGGCGTTTGCATCATCGATGATGGGCGCATCACCAATCGCCCGGTGCACTCCAACGCCGTGCCGGTCCATCGAGATATCCTACCAAGCAAGCCCGTCGGATCATACCATCGAAGCTCCGCTGGCGACCTTGACGAGGGAAGCGAAGCAGCGCGGCACAGTCAAAAACACCTCACCTCGGCTTCCGCCTGCGCGCGCCTGAGGTCATTCACCGCGGAATTCGCCTGCTCCGACGTGCGGAACTGGACGCCGAGATTGCCGCGGACCTGGGACATGCTGAGCGCGGTTTCGGCGGTGACGTAGCGCTCATAGGACACGATCGAGGCCACAACGTCGATCGAGCAGGAACATTGCTCGATCGCCTGACGGCTCTCGCCATTGGCCTTCATGCAGCCATAGACATACTCGGCACGCGCCGACGTGGGATAATCATTGGCCTCTTCAGCCTGCGCGGCGAGCGCGGGCGCAGCCCACACCGCCAATGCGGCGACAATCGGTCGTAGCTGTCCGGCCAGATTCATGAGCGTCCTCCCGCTGGTTGCGACGGAAGCTATGCTATGCGTATTGTCCTGAAAAGCACTCTATCAGAGGAAACGGCTCACAAGGTGATGAGAGCATTTGGTCGATCATTGGCGCTCGCGGTGACGCTGGCGCTGACACTCGCCGGGTCCGGCCGCGCCGCGGATACCATCCGCCTTGCGGTGCAGAAGACCGGAACATTCTCCTGGGAGCTGGCCGCGATGCGCGCCGGCGGCCTCGACAAGGAGGCCGACCTGTCGCTCGACGTCACCGAGCTTGCGAGCCCCGAGGCCGGCAAGATCGCGCTACGCGCCGGCAATGCCGACATCATCCTGTCCGACTGGCTGTGGGTGTCGCGCGAGCGCACGCTCGGCGCCAAGCTCACCTTCTATCCCTATTCCAGCGCGCTCGGCGCGGTGATGGTGCCGGCCTCCTCGCCGATCAAGTCGCTCGCCGATTTGAAGGGCCGCAAGCTCGCCGTCGGCGGCGGTCCCATCGACAAGAGCTGGCTGCTGCTCCAGGCGCGCATGAAGCAGGACGGCATCGACCTGAAATCGGAGGCGACCATCGTCTATGGTGCTCCGCCCCTGATCGCCGCCAAGGCGCTCGACGGCGAGATGGATGCGAGCCTCAACTTCTGGAATTTCTGCGCGCAGCTGGAGGCCAAAGGTTTTAGACGCCTCGCCGGCATCGAGGACATCCTGCCGAAGCTCGGCGCCAAGGGCGCGGTCTCCGCAGTCGGCTATGTCTTCGACGAAAGCTGGGCAGCAAGTCACCGCGAGGCGGTGGCGCGCTTCATCGCGATGACGCGCAAGGCCAAGCAGCTGCTGGTGACCTCGGATGCCGCCTGGGACAAGATCGCACCGCTCACCGGCACGAGCGATGCCACCCTGCTCAAGACCTATCGCGAGCGATATCGCGACGGCATTCCGCGCCGGGGCATCGATGACGAAGAAAAGGACGCGCGCGTGCTCTACCGCGTGCTGGCCGAGACCGGCGGCCGCGACCTCGTGGGCCCGGCTGCCGAGCTCGATCCCGGCACGTTCTATCACGCAGTTCCCGGAGACTGAGGTGCTGCGCCTTCTGTCGTTTGCCCTGTTGCTCGCGATCTGGTGGACAGCCGCGCTTTTCGTCGGCGCCGCAAAGCTCCCCTCCCCGCCCGCCGTGCTCGACGTCGTCATCGCGGAAGCATCGAGCGGCGCGCTGTTCCTGCATCTTGGCGCCACGCTCGCCCGCGTAAGCCTCGCCTTCGTGCTGGCGATGTCACTCGGCAGCGCCATCGGCTATCTGATGGGACGGGTGAAGCTCGCCGACCGGCTCGGCGATCCCTGGCTGATCCTGCTGCTGAACCTGCCCGCGCTGGTCGTGATCGTGCTCGCCTATATCTGGGCCGGGCTCACTGAAGCCGCAGCGATCGCGGCGATCGCCATCAACAAGCTGCCGACCGCCATCGTCACCCTGCGCGAGGGGGCGCGCGCGCTCGACCGCTCGCTCGACGAGATGGCGAGCGTGTTCGCGATGCCGCGCTGGCGCGCCTTCCGCCACGTCGTGCTGCCGCAACTGGCGCCCTATATCGCAGCCTCAGCCCGCTCCGGATTGTCGCTGGTGTGGAAGATCGTGCTGGTCGCCGAACTCCTGGGCCGGCCGAACGGCGTCGGCTTCGAGATCGGCGTCGCTTTCCAGCTGTTCGACACGCCGCGGCTGCTGGCCTATTCACTTACTTTCGCCGCCGTCGTGCTCGTGATCGAGACCGCGCTGGTGCAACCGTTCGAAGCCCGCGCAACACGGTGGCGACCCCGTGCGGCTTGAGGTCGATATCACAGGCAAGAGGTTCAAGAGTGCCGCGGGCGGGACGCAGCAGGTGCTCGCGCCGGTTAGCTTCGCGCTGCAATCCGGCGAGGTCGGCGTGCTGATCGGTCCGTCCGGCTGCGGCAAGAGCACGATGCTGCGCATCATCCTTGGGCTCGACCGCGATTTCGCGGGGCGCGTCTCGCGCCCGCCGGAAGCGCGGATCGGCATGGTTTTCCAGGAGCCACGGCTGCTGCCATGGCGCTCGGTCGAGCAGAATGTGCGGCTTGCGGCACCCGATGTCACTGACGCCAAGCTCGCCGAGCTGTTCAGGATCCTGGAGCTGGAGGCGCATCGCAGCCATTTTCCCGGCGAATTGTCACTGGGGTTGGCCCGGCGCGTTGCGCTGGCCCGCGCCTTTGCGGTGGAGCCCGATCTGCTCGTGCTCGACGAGCCCCTCGCCTCGCTCGACGACGCGCTCGCCGGCCGTTTGCGCGACGAGATCGCGACGCTGGTAGCGCGCCGTCCGGTGATGACGCTGCTCGTCACCCACAGCCTGGATGACGCGATCCGGCTCGGCGACCGCCTGTTCTTGCTGTCGCCGCGACCGGCGCGAATCGTTCGGGAGGTGCCGATTGCCATCCCGCGCGCGGAGCGCAGCGAGGCCGAACTCGGCAGGATCAGGGCCGAGCTCGCGGCGTTGCAGCTTGAAACGAAATGAGAACTCATGGTCAACTGGACCAACGACATCTTCGCGGGAGGTTTCTCATGCGGCGCACGCTGATTGCGATCGGCATCCTGTTGGTTGCGATGCCGGGCGCGGCGCTCGCGCAGACCAAAGGCAAGGGTATCCGGCTCTGGAATCTGACGACGGAGACGATCTCCGGCTTCCAGCTCTCACCGGCCGGGAAGACCGAGTGGGGGCCGAACCAGTGCTTGAACGACAAGGACAAGGAGGTCGACCACGACGAGCGGCTGCGCATCACCGGCGTCGAGCCTGGCCGCTACGACGCCAAGGTCAGCTATCCCAATGCACGGCAGTGCATCGTGCGCGACATCGAGATCAAGGCGGATGCGGTGTTCTCGATCGCCGACAAGGATCTGAAGGACTGCAGCAACTAGCGCGGGCTGCGTTACGAGCGTTTTCCCCTCATGGTGAGGAGCGCGGAACGCGCGTCTCGAACCATGCAGGCCCGTCTGTCGCCTGCGGCCGTCCTTCGAGACGCTTGCTTCGCAAGCTCCTCAGGATGAGGACCTAAGCCAGTTGCGACCGGCAACGCAGCTCAGGGCTTCACGGCTTCACGCCTTGTCGTTCGGATGCGGATATTCGCAGCGCCACCGCACCGCCTGCCACTTCGGATGGTCGCCGACCCATTGCGCGATATAGGGCGGCGCAGCCATCGCGCATTGCTTCGGCGACCCCGCATAGTTGAACACCAGATGCTGCTCCTCGCAGGTCGCAGGCGAGAGCAACGCACACACAGTCACTACCAGGTCGATCGGGTTCATGCCGGGATCCTCGCAGAGGCGATGAAGATTAGCACAAAAAGTTACGCTCCGAGGAGCCGGAAGTTTCAATCCGGTGGAACAAACGGGGGCTTTTTCCTCTCCCTGCACGCGCGGAGAGGCGAAGAGCGCGCCTAGAAATTGACGCCGAATATGACCCTTGCCTGGTGGCGCTCGAAATTGACGAGATCAAGATTGCCGCCCGATCCGGCCGGACGGCCCCAAGCCTGCATGCTCCAGCTCATGGTCAGGCGCGAGCGCTCGGAAAGCTGGAAATAAGCGGTCGGGCCGACAAAGAGGGCCTGTCCTGCGAACTCGCCGAGGCCGATGCCTTCGTACTCTCGGAAGTAGCGCACCTCGCCGCCGAGCAGCACATCGGGCCGCACGCGCACCAGGCCGGCGAAGGCCGCGCCGATGGTCGAACTCTTTTCGGACAGTCCCGCTATCTCGAAGCGCGCCCATTCGGGCTGATAGATCAGGTTGAGCGCCCCGATGGCGAAGTTCGGGATCAGCTCGCGATCGAAGGCGAGCGTGAAATCGGTACCGTACATCCGGCCTTTTGCGCCAGAGGTCTCGTCGATGCGGTCGCCATGGAGTTCGGCGGCGACAGTCAACCCGAATGGCGCGCGCTCGCGATCGAGCAGGCGATAACGCAGATCGAGCGAAGCGCCCTGAAAATTGAACTGGCGGCGATCGCCGATATCGGGGACGCCGGTGATGTCGTGCAGCGTGGCCGTGCCGCCGACCTCGATGCGGAAGTTCGGCAGCGGCACGATCTCGATCTCGACCTCCTGCGAGAGGGCGCGATAGGTCCCGCCGCCTTTGCCGAATCGTCCTGTCGTCTGGGTCTGGAATTCGCGCTCGCCGGGATTGCCGACATCGGTGCCGATCATGAAGCCGAAGATGTGCTCGGTATCAAAGCCCTCTTCGGCGCTGACGCATGCCGGCGCGAGCGCGACGGTGCAGGCGGCTATGGTCCAGAATGTAAGGGCTCTCGCGCGCATCCCCGACACTACCACGGCTTCGACGGTGGTTGCCATCGAAGCCGCGGCAGGTCGTCAGTCTTACTTGTGGTCTTACTTGCGCAAAGCGCAGGCGTACATGTTGATTTCCATGCCGACCGGCACTTCCACGATCTTCGGAGCTTTCCAGGCCATTCGGGGACTCCCAAGGGATTGAGCGCGACATCGCGCCGGCCAAAACCTAGGGCTGCGTCAGGGACAACGCAAGTCGGGAATCGCGCCGTTGACACAGCGAACTGTCGCATCGCGCTTGCAAATTTCTCTCTCGGGCAACTCGCCTTCGCTCCCAGTCAAGGGTCGCAGTTCTCACCACAACAAGCGCAGCAGCGCGCGGCCGGCGCGCGAGTTCAGCTCCTTCGCATCCAGCGTTCCATCCTTATCGGGATTCGCCGCGTTGAAGCGCTGCTCCACCACCGAGAGATATTCGTCGAGCGTGAGAGTCCCGTCGCGATCGGGATCGGCGGCGGCGAGTTCTTTCGCCGTTAACCGTCCGCGCAACTCGCGGGCGTCGAGCGTGCCGTCGTGATCGGGATCGAGCTTGGTGAACAACGCGGCCGCCCCCTTCTTCACCTCGGCAAGATCGAGCGTGCCGTCATTGTCGGTATCGAACGTCTTGACCGCGTTGCCGGAGGCCGACCAGGCCGGACCAGACAGCAGTGCAATCGTGAACGCAAGTGCAACAGAGCGACGCGATATCATGAAGACCTCCTTGACCAAGACGCCGATTCGAACCGGATCGAAGCGACATAAGTCCACAAGCGAGCCTCGGTTCAAGCCCCGAATTGCAGCCTGCGCACCGCACAACTTGCTGAACCTGTCGGCCCGACCGCTGCCGTCGCGCACGCGCTCTGCTCCGTGCCGCGGAATTTCTTCAGCGCCTGCGCACAAGTGAGCCTTGCTTGTCAGGTCTCCGTCAGGTGACGACATCCGGGCGCCCACCATATCGGCGTCGCGATTGCGACTTTCGTATTGACGCGTTTTGCATTCGGGCGGAGTGTTGCTGTCGCAGCGTCAATAGGCGCGCATATTGGGAGGGACGGATGAAACGCTTTGCGATGGCCGCGAGCCTCGTCATGCTTGCATCGACTTGTGCAAATGCACAAACTAGCGAGCAGCTGGTCAAGGGTGCGACCGATACATCGAACGTTCTCAACTACGGGATGGGCTACAATCTCCAGCGCTTCTCGACGCTGAACCAGATCAACAAGGACAGCGTCAAGAACCTTGTCCCGGTTTGGAACTACTCTTTCAACGACGATCGCAGCGAGGAATCGCAACCACTGGTCTACCAGGGCGTGATCTACGTGACATCGCACAACGCGACCATGGCGGTCGACGCCAAGACCGGCAAGCAGATCTGGAAATCCAAGGTCGAATATCCTGCCGAAACGCCGCGCATCGTCTGCTGCGGCATCATCAATCGCGGCGCAGCACTCTATGAGGGCAAGGTGTTCCGCACCACGCTCGACGCCAACGTGATCGCGCTCGACGCCAAGGACGGCAAGGAGCTGTGGCGGCAGAAGGCGGCCGACATCAAGGAAGGCTATTCGATGACGGTGGCGCCGCTCGTCGCCGACGGCGTCCTGATCACCGGCATCTCCGGCGCCGAGTTCGGCACCCGCGGCTTCATCGACGGCTGGGATCCGGCAACGGGCAAGCACCTGTGGCGGACCCATTCGATCCCCTCGCCCGACGAGCCCGGCGGCGACACCTGGAAGGGCGATACCTGGAAGCTCGGCGGCGGCTCGACCTGGATTACGGGCTCCTATGATCCCGAGCTGAACACGGTCTATTGGGGTATCGGCAATCCCGGCCCGTTCAATTCCGCAGTGCGCCCGGGCGACAACCTCTACACCTGCTCCGTGCTGGCGATGGATCCCAAGACCGGCAAGATCAAGTGGCACTACCAGTTCTCGCCGAACAATCCGTTCGACTATGACAGCGTGGCCGAGATGGTCCTCGCCGACATGAACGTCGAGGGCAAGCCGACCAAGGTGTTGATGGACGCCAACCGCAACGGCTTCTTCTACGTGCTGGACCGCACCAACGGAAAGCTGCTCGCGGCCAATCCTTACGTGAAGGTCAATTGGGCGACCGGAATTGACATGAAGACCGGACGTCCCATCGAGACCGACGTCGCGAAGGATGCGCGTGAGGGCAAGAAGGTGACCGTCTATCCGTCGATCCTCGGCGGCAAGAACTGGGAGCCGATGTCGTTCAATCCGCAGACCGGCCTCGCCTACGCCAACACGCTCGCCTTCGGCGGCAGGTACAAGACCGAACCCGCCACCTTCAAGCAGGGTGAATGGTATCTCGGCATGGACCTCACCGATCTCTGGGAATGGGGTGACGGCCCGCGCGGTCATCTGAAGGCGATCGATCCCATGACCGGCAAGGCGAAGTGGGAAGCGCCCAGCGACATCCCGCGTTTCTCCGGCGTGCTGTCGACCGCGGGCGGCGTCGTGTTCTCGGGCGCGTTGACCGGCGAGTTCGAGGCCTTCGATGCCGACACCGGCAAGAAGCTCTGGCAGTTCCAGACCGGCTCGGGCATCGAGGGACAACCGGTGACCTGGCAGCAGGACGGCGTGCAGTACGTCGCGGTGACGAGCGGCTATGGCGGCGTCTACTCGCTGTTCTCTGGCGACGAACGGCTGGCCAAAGTGCCGCCCGGCGGCTCGCTTTGGGTTTTTGCGGTCAAGCAATAACCACGGCACGATGCTGAGAAAGCTATCTCACAAGACGGTGGCGATCCTCGCCACCGTCGCGGTGCTGACGGTCGCGCTTGCGGCGACCGTTCGTGCCGCGGATGATTCAACCGGCAATCCCGTGCAGGCACAGATCGACCACGGCAAGTCGACCTATGCCGAGAAATGCTCGCACTGCCACGGCCCCAACATGATGAACCCCGGCACCATCACGCCGGACCTGCGCGCCTTCCCCGACGACAAGACGCGCTTCGTCACCACCGTGAAGAACGGCAAGAACAACAGGATGCCGCCCTGGGCCGACATTCTCAGCGACGAGGAGATCGGGAATCTCTGGGCCTTTATCTCGTCGAGCCGGAGAAAACCATGAGGCGCTGGCTGGCCGCTTGGAGCATTGCTGCGATCCTCGCGGCGGCGGCCGCCACTGCGCGCGCGGCCGCCGATCCGCTCAAGATTTGTCTCGACGAGGACCGGCCACCGCTGTCGGTGCACCACAAGGGCATGCCGGGCTCGGGTTTCGACGTGTTGCTGGCGCAGGCGATCGCCGATCGGCTCGGACGGCCGCTGACGATCCAGTGGTTCGAGAGCAAGCTGGATGAGGATTCGAGCCCACAGCTCGAGGCCAATGCGCTGCTGTCCGACGGGCGCTGCTCACTCGTCGGCGGCTACGCGCTCACGACGGACTCCCTCGTCAAGCCCGGCATGAAAACGGCGCGCTTGCCGGATTTTGCCGGCGCCACGCGCGACGACCGGCGCCGCCGCGTCGCGCTCGGCGTGCTCGCGCCGAGCCAGCCCTATGTCTACTCGCCGATGACGGTCGTGCTCGGGCCGAAGCCGCGGGGTCGCAAGATTGACGACATTGGCGACCTCGCCGGCCTGCGCCTCGTCATCGAGAGCGGCTCGCTTGGCGATGCGATCCTCATGACCTTCGACAAGGGGCGCCTGATCGATGACATCACGCATCTCGTCCCCGGCCGCGATGATCTCCTCGGTGCACTTGCCCGTGGTGACTATGACGCGACGCTGATCGATCTCGGCCGCCTAGACGCCCATCGCGCCGCGCACCCCGATACGGCGATCACCGCGTCCGGCTACTACTATCCGATCGGGGCCAATCGCGGCTACGTCGGGCTGGCCAGCGATCCCGCGCTGATCGACGCCGTCAACAAGGCGCTGAGCGGGCTTGCTGCCGAGGGCAAGATCGCCGAATTCGGCACGCAGGCGGGGCTGACCTATCTGCCGCCACGTGAGCCTGCGATCCTCGGTGACGTCTGGATGAAGATCATTCAGCGCTAGTCGAATGGATACCTGGCGCGCCTAGCGCAGCCCTGGAATGCGCCAATCTGTCTCGCCAGCCACCCATGGCAGAGGCGACCCGATGCAGTACCGTCGGCGACAACCCGGAGAGAATCATGTCCGCAAAACTCGATCGACGCCGCTTCATCGCCGCCGGCACCACCACACTCGCGATGCCTTTCGTCTCGCGCGGCGCCTCGGCGCAAGCTGCGTGGCCATCGCGGCAGATCCGCATGATTTGCAGCTATCCCGCCGGCGGACAGACCGACCTGCTCGCGCGCGCCTATGGCGAATTCATTGCCAAGCAAGTCGGCAAGACCGTCGTCGTCGAGAACAAGCCCGGTGCCGCGGGCGCGATCGGGACGGCGGAGGTCGCCCGCGCGGAGCCCGACGGCCACACCATCCTGTGCTCGATCTCGACCACCTACATCATGAACCGGGTGGTGATGAAGACTCCGGGCTACGACATGGACAAGGATTTGACGCTGGTCAGCGTCATTCCGGGCGCCGGCCTGTTGCTGGTCGCGAACCCGAAGACCGGCGTCAAGACGCTGGAGGATTTCGTCGCCTTTGCGCGCAAGAGCGGCAAGGTCAATTTCGGCACCTATAGCGCGGGCTCGGCCCCGCATATGACGGTCCACGAGCTCAACAAGCAGTATGGCCTTGCTATCGAGCCGATCCACTATCGCGGCGAAGCCCCGATGTGGACGGGCATGCTGGAAGGTACGCTCGATGTGGCCATGGGCAGCTACACGGCAGCGCAATCGGTTTTGCAGAGCGACCGTGGCACCGTGTTCGCGGTGCATTCGAAGAAGGTCGACGCCATCCCCCATATCAAGACGCTCCCCGAGCAGGGCGCGACGTCGAAATTCTTCACCGTCAGCGGCTTCTCAGGTTGGGCCGTGCCGAAAGCGACACCGCAGCCGGTCGTCGACCGCCTGGCGGAGCTTTGCGTCGCTGCCAACAGCGATCCGAAGGTGAAGGAGGTGCTCAACACGTTCGTGCTCGAATCCGCGATCGGCTTCAAGGAAACCAACGCCCTGTATCAGCGCGAGCTGCCGATCTGGATCGAGAGCGCGCGGTCGCTCGGCCTCGAACCCTCCTGAACCGCGAGGCAGACGGCTTTCGCGGCGCGGCATCCGAGCAAAGCCTGGTGCCGGAGACGCATTTTCCCGCTATGATTGTGCGACGCCGGCGGGAAGGTCTCACCGGCGCGGAAAAGAAAGGCCGATCCCATGACACCGGATGGCGTTGCCGTAGCCGTCATGATCATCCTGCTCTTTCCGATGGGCTATTTCACGCTGGCGTCTCCAGCCTTCCTGCTGGTGAAGCTGGATATCCAACCCGTCGCCCAGCTTTTGCGCGGAATGTTCAATGCGCATTTTCTGGTGATGCGCGTTGCGGGAATTATCGGAGCGGTAGCTTTCCTGCTCGACGGTCGTCTGGTCGCCGCGATGGGCGTTGGCCTCCTCGCAGCCTTGGCGATCTACGGACGCCGCTGGTTCATGCAGCGGATGGATGAACAGCTCAGCGCCAGGGACGCCGGCGATGCCGAGGCCCCGCGCCGGCTACGCCGACTGCATTGGAGTGGAATGCTGGGCAACGCGGTGTTGCTCGTCGCTCTCCTGACCAGCATTCCCTACATCGCCATCTCGGCATGAGAGACATCGCGGGCGCGTGACGGTCAATCGTCGTCGTCGACGCCGAACCTGGCGTTTGCCTAATGCTCGTCCGCCGCAACCGCGCCCTGTTGCGCCTTGTGAATCGAGGACGGCACCACGCCGAAATATTTCCGGAACACCCGGCTGAAATGCGATGAGCTGGAGAAGCCCCAGGAGAACGCGACGTCGGTGATGGTCTTGCCGGCGTGGGCCTCGAGCTCCTGGCGGCAATTCTGAAGACGCGCCTGCCAGATGTAGTCGCTCACCGTGGTGCCGCGCTCCGAGAACAGCATGTGCAGATAACGCTTCGAGCAGCCGAGTTCGCTAGATATCTGGTCGATGCATAGATCCGGATCGCGCAAACGCTCGCGGATGAAGAACTGCGCGCGCACATAGGTCGCTTCGGGCCCCACGCGATCGAGCATCGTGTCGGCCTCGCGCAGCGGCAGAAGCAAGAGGTCGATCAGCGAATCGGCGACGCCGACCGCACTGTTTGCCGACAGCTTGGCCGCCTCGTCGAAGGTCGCATGCACGAAATCATGGGCGATCCGCCCCGTCCCCGTCCGTGAGGTCAATTTGCAGGCGGGCATCCGCTGCGAAGGGAATCCGCGGTCGCGCAGCAGCGCCTTCGGCACGATCACCACGTCGTGGCGCGTGAAAGCGGGGCTGATGATCGAATGCGGACAGGAGACGTCATAGGCGATGATGTCGCCCGGATTCAGCTCGATGTGGCGGCCTTCCTGCTCGAAATAGGACACACCGTAAGTCTGGAAGTGGATCTTGATATACGGATGTTCATTGGCCTTGGCGCGCGCCAGCGTGTGCGCGATGCGATGCTGGCTGACCTCGATCTGGCAGAGCTTCAGGCGCGAGACGCTGGTGTAGTCGATGCGGCCTTCGAGCGAAGACGCTTCCAGCGGATCGACGTCGAAATGTCCACACAGGCTGGTCAGCCCGTCGATCCAGCTTTGGATCTGACGTTTCGGCGTCATGCCCGTCGTCGAGAGCGTGTGAATTGTGTCGGACATTAATCCAGCCACTGGTTTGATCCGGAGATTTGACGCGAATCGCGAGCCGCGCTGCCGGAGCCCTGAACCGTGATTGCGTGACGTTTACCTCGATTTTGAGCGATCTTCTAGAACGAGCGCCATCGTTCCATTGCCACCCTTGTAAGTTAATCCTCCGCCTTAGTTGCAGCGCCGTCAAGGGGAACCTGAGCGTTGATGGCGCTCCCAAAGCGCTGCGGAAGCAGCTGAATTCGCTACTGCAAAATCAAAAACTTCCTACCCGTGCGCTGTCAAGCAAACCAGCTTCTCTCTTGGGCAAGTTTCCCGATAGCGAAGTCGTTAGGGATTGTATCAGGAACAACAAGAACGGGCCGCTCCGCACGTGGACCCGTGGCTCTCATCAGGAGGAGGAAACACCACAGCATCGTTTCTGGTCCCAATCGTGACCGCCCTGCACGAGCAGACGCCGGACGAAAAGCCCGGCGATTAAGCAATGCTTCGGAAACAATAAACGAGACCAATGGAGGAATGACTATGCGCAAGGTACTACTCGCGGCCTATCTTGGCTCCGCGGCGGCTCTCGCCGTCGGCAGCGCGTCGGCCAACGATGAAGTGCTCAAGATGTCGCAGAACCCGAAAGACTGGGTGATGCCGACGGGCGACTACGCCAACACCCGCTATTCCAAGCTGAACCAGATCAACGCACAAAACGTAGGCAAGCTCCAGGTCGCCTGGACCTTCTCGACCGGCGTGCTGCGCGGCCACGAAGGCGGCCCGCTGATCATCGGCAACATGATGTACGTCCACACGCCGTTCCCGAACAAGGTCTACGCTATTGACCTTTCCAACGAGAACAAGATCGTCTGGAAGTACGAGCCGAAGCAGGATCCGAACGTCATCCCCGTGATGTGCTGCGACACGGTCAACCGCGGCTTGGCCTATGGCGACGGCAAGATCTTCCTGCATCAGGCCGACACCACGCTCGTTGCGCTCGATGCCAAGAGCGGTCAGGTGGCATGGACCGCGAAGAACGGCGACGCCAGCAAGGGCGAGACCGGTACTTCGGCCCCCATGGTCGTCAAGGACAAGGTGCTGATCGGCATCTCCGGCGGCGAGTTCGGTGTTCAAGCCCATATGACCGCCTACGACATCAAGACGGGCAAGCTGGCTTGGCGCGGCTACTCCGAAGGGCCGGATGATCAGATCCTGGTCGACGCAGAGAAGACCACCGCGCTCGGCAAGCCGATCGGCAAGGACTCCAGCCTCAAGACCTGGCAAGGCGATCAGTGGAAGATCGGCGGCGGGGCGACCTGGGGCTGGATCTCCTACGACCCCGAGCTGAACCTCGTCTACTACGGATCGGGCAATCCCTCGACCTGGAATCCGAAGCAGCGTCCCGGCGACAACAAATGGTCGATGACAATCTGGGCTCGCAACCCTGACACCGGCAAGGCCAAGTGGGTCTATCAGATGACGCCCCACGACGAGTGGGACTATGACGGCGTCAACGAGATGATCCTCTCGGACCAGTCGATCAACGGCCAGCCGCGCAAGCTGCTGACGCATTTCGATCGTAACGGCCTCGGCTATACGCTCGATCGCGCCACCGGCGAGCTTCTGGTCGCCGAAAAGTACGATCCGAAGGTGAACTGGACCTCCGGCGTCGACATGGACAAGAACTCGCCGACCTACGGCCGCCCGAAGGTGCTCGACTCAGCTTCGACCGACAAGGCGGGCGAGGACCACAACGTGAAGGGCATCTGCCCGGCCGCGCTCGGCACCAAGGACGAGCAGCCGGCAGCCTACTCGCCGGACACGCAGCTGTTCTACGTTCCGACCAACCACGTCTGCATGGACTACGAGCCGTTCAAGGTGAGCTACACCGCGGGCCAGCCCTATGTGGGTGCAACGCTCTCGATGTATCCGCCGCAGGGTGAAACCCACATGGGTAACTTCATCGCCTGGGACGGCAAGACCGGCAAGATCGTCTGGTCGAACAAGGAGCAGTTCTCGGTCTGGTCGGGCGCGCTCGCAACCGCAGGCAACGTGGTGTTCTACGGAACGCTCGAAGGCTACCTGAAGGCAGTCGACGCCAAGACCGGCAAGGAGCTCTACAAGTTCAAGACTCCCTCCGGCATCATCGGCAACGTCACCACCTATGAGAACGGCGGCAAGCAGTATGTCGCAGTGCTCTCCGGCGTGGGCGGCTGGGCCGGCATCGGTCTGGCGGCAGGCCTGACCGATCCGACCGCCGGCCTCGGCGCAGTCGGTGGCTACGCGGCGCTCAGCAACTACACGGCACTCGGCGGTACGCTGACCGTGTTCTCGCTGCCCAACTAGGCCTCTCAGCATCGCTCCGGCGCGTGGATCAACTCCACGCGCCGGCTCGTCTCACAGAATGCCTTCCGAGGAAAATCTCTTGCGTAAAATCTGCTCTGCCATTGCTGCGATGTTCTTGGTCGCGTCCGGGGGAATTGCCGTCGCGGACGGCTCAGGTGATCCGACCGCCGTCAAGCAGAACGAAACCGGCGAATGGTCCGACAAGGAAGGCAACCCGACCTACAAGATCACTGACGGATCCGTCGACTGGTACACCTATTCCGGATACCGCCGCTATCACTCGGACTGCCATGTGTGTCACGGCCCGGATGGCATGGGCTCGACCTACGCCCCGGCGCTGAAGGATTCGCTGAAGACGATGAGCTATGCCGATTTTCTCGGCGTCGTCGCCTCCGGCCGCAAGAACATCTCGACTGCCGCAGAGAACGTGATGCCGGCCTTCGGCGATAACCCGAACGTCGCCTGCTACATGGACGATCTCTACGTCTATCTGCGCGCCCGCTCCAACGAGGCCTGGGGCCGCACAAGACCTAGCAAGCACGAGGACAAGAACGACGCCTATACCAAGAACGAAGATTCGTGCATGGGCAAGAAGTGAACGTGCGGAGCCCGACCAGGACCTGGTTCCTGGCGCCCTGCTGGAATTTGAGGAGTTTAAGATGAAAACACGTGCCGCAGTCGCTTTCGAAGCCAAGAAGCCGCTCGAGATCGTCGAAGTCGATCTGGAAGGACCAAAGGTCGGCGAAGTCCTGGTCGAGATCAAGGCGACGGGCATCTGCCATACCGACGCCTACACGCTCGACGGCTTCGACAGCGAAGGAATTTTCCCGTCGATCCTGGGCCATGAGGGCGCGGGCATCATCCGCGAGATCGGCCCTGGCGTGACCTCGGTGAAGCCGGGCGACCATGTCATCCCGCTCTACACGCCGGAATGCCGGCAATGCAAAAGCTGCCTTAGCCGGAAGACCAATCTCTGCACCGCGATCCGCGCGACCCAGGGCAAAGGCGTAATGCCCGACGGTACCAGCCGTTTCTCCTACAAGGGCAAGCCGATCTACCACTACATGGGCTGCTCGACCTTCTCGAACTTCACCGTGCTGCCGGAGATCGCGGTCGCCAAGATCCGCGAGGACGCGCCGTTCGACAAGAGCTGCTACATCGGCTGCGGCGTCACCACCGGCGTCGGCGCCGTCGTCAACACCGCCAAGGTCGAGCCGGGCTCGAACGTGGTCGTGTTCGGCCTCGGCGGCATCGGCCTGAACGTGATCCAGGGCGCCAAGATGGCTGGCGCGGACAAGATCATCGGCGTCGACATCAACGACTCCAAGGAGGAATGGGGACGCCGGTTCGGCATGACCGATTTCGTCAATCCCAAGAAGATCACCGGCGACATCGTCCCGCATCTCGTGACCCTGACGGACGGAGGCGCCGACTACACCTTCGACTGCACCGGCAACACCACAGTGATGCGCCAGGCGCTGGAAGCCTGCCATCGCGGCTGGGGCACCTCGATCATCATCGGCGTTGCCGAATCGGGCAAGGAGATCGCGACCCGCCCGTTCCAGCTCGTCACCGGGCGAAACTGGCGCGGCACCGCCTTCGGCGGCGCGCGGGGCCGCACCGACGTGCCGAAGATTGTCGACTGGTACATGAACGGAAAGATCCAGATCGACCCGATGATTACCCACACGCTCAAGCTCGAAGACATCAACAAAGGCTTCGACCTGATGCATGAGGGCAAATCGATCCGTTCAGTCGTCGTGTTCTAGCTCGAAAAGCGTCACCCCAAGGAGGATCGACCCATGACTGTTGCACTCCATCCCTCGATCGATAACGGCATCAAACACGGCAGCGGCAGCTTCGCCGGCGGCACGCTCGCATGCAAATGCAGCGACCATCAGGTCAAGGTCGCCGTCAAGGGCGACGTCGCTCATAATCACGCCTGTGGCTGCACCAAGTGCTGGAAACCGCAGGGCGCGAATTTCTCCGTCGTCGCCGTGGTACCCCGCCAGAACGTCACCGTGCTCGAGAACGGCGACAAGCTCCAGATCGTCGATCCATCGGCGGTGATCCAGCGCCACGCCTGCAAGGCCTGCGGCACGCACATGTACGGCCGCATCGAGAACAAGGGTCACCCGTTCTACGGCCTCGACTTCATCCACCCCGAACTGTTCCAGGAGCAGGGTTCGCAGGCGCCGCAATTCGCCGCCTTCGTCTCGTCGGTGATCGAATCGGGCGTGAAGCCGGAGCAGATGGGCGGAATACGGGCTCGGTTCAAGGAGCTTGGGCTTGAACCCTATGACTGCCTGTCGCCGGCGCTGATGGACGCGATCGCGACCCACGTGGCGAAGGCCAAAGCTGCCTGAGCAGAGGCCGCCTGAGTAAAGGGCCGCCTAGGCAAAAAGGCCGCCTGACGTTTGCCGCGCCCCGCCCGCTCGCTGGTTCCACCACACCCAGCGAGCGGACGGAGCCGGCCCGGGACAATCGCGGCGATGCCGCCGCTTCTCGGCTGCGCTTGTGTGGGGGCCGTCAGCTCCCTCAGTCCTGGTCTCTGAATGACTGCGCAGGGCTGCCGGCTTCCTGCTTGAAGTTCGCGGCGCCTGCGTTTCTCCCTCCCTCGACTGAGGCATCCTGCTTCGTCCGCACAGGTCTTCTGGCGGACGAAGCTTTTTTAGTGCGCCCATCTCGAGAGGCGCGCGGCGTGATGCGGCGCCCTGCTTTTGACAAACCTTCGTTGCAATCTTTTCCCATCGAAACAGCTGACTCAAAAACACTTGGCTGTGAACGCCAGACTGAGGCGATCCTGCTACGATCGCGACGTGACGATGCCGCGCGAATTCAATAATCAAGAACACGACGGGAGGTATCGAACACATCCGGACATGACATCGGCATTCCTGATTCCTGCCGGGATCTGCCCGCGCGGGATGACCGCTGGAATGCGACGCCGCGCAGCGGACATTGCACCGACCGGCATTTGGAAAATCTGAAATCAACAATCTTATGAAGAGCGAGGGACGATCATGATCAAAGTGAAGATCAACGGCCAGGAACAGAGCTGGGACGGCGACCCGGATCTCCCGCTACTCTGGTTCCTGCGCGACGAGGCCGGGCTGACCGGCACCAAGTTCGGCTGCGGCCAGGCTCTGTGCGGCGCCTGCACCGTCATCGTCGACAAGGAAGCCGTGCGCGCCTGCATCACGTCGATCAACGACGTCGCCGGCCGCGAGGTGACGACGATCGAAGGCCTGCATCCGAACGGCGATCACCCGGTGCAGAAGGCCTGGCGCCAGGTCAACGTTCCCCAATGCGGCTTCTGCCAGGCGGGCCAGATCATGCAGGCGGCTGCGCTGCTGATGGACAACCCAAAGCCGTCGCACGACCAGATCCGCGAGGCGATGTCCGGCAACATCTGCCGCTGCGGCTGCTACCAGCGCATCGAGAATGCGGTCCATCTCGCATCGACGGGAGTGTGACATGAATTTCATCGACAACCCGAAGAAGCTTCGTGGCTTCGAGAAGAACATCAAGGTCGAGAAGGTTTCGCGCCGCAGCATCCTGAAGGGGCTCGGCATCACCGGAGGCTTCGTGCTCGCGGCGCCCGTGATGTCGCGCCAGGCGTTCGCCTACGAGACCGGCGCCGGCAAGATGCCGCACGGCGTCGTGGTCGATCCGCGCGTGTTCGTCGCGGTCGCACCCGACGGCACCGTCACCATCCTCGCCCACCGCGCCGAGATGGGCACGGGCGTGCGCACCAGCCTGCCGCTGATCGTGGCCGAGGAGATGGAAGCCGACTGGTCCAGGGTCAAGGTGGAACAAGCCCACGGCGACGAGGTCAAGTTCGGCAACCAGGACACCGATGGCTCGCGCAGCACGCGGCACTATTTGATGCCGATGCGACAGATCGGTGCCTCCGCCCGCACCATGCTGGAGCAAGCCGCCGCGAAACGCTGGGGCGTGCCGGCCACCGAGGTCAAGGCCGTCAATCACGAGGTCGTCCACAGCGCGACGAGCCGCAAGCTCGGCTTCGGCGAGCTCGCAGCCGACGCCGCCAAGGAATCGGTGCCGAGCATCGAAGGGCTCAAGCTGAAGGATCCCAAGGACTTCCGCTATCTCGGCAAGGGCCAGATCGGCATCGTCGATCTCCATGACATCACCACCGGCAAGGCGCGTTACGGCGCCGACGTGCGGCTGCCTGGCATGAAGTATGCCGTGATCGCGCGCCCGCCAGTGACCGGCGGCAAGCTCGTCAAGTTCGATCCAGACGCCGCGTTGAAGGTCCCCGGCGTCGAGAAGGTGATGCAGGTGCGCGGCTGGCCGTGGCCGTCGAAATTCCAGCCGCTCGGCGGCGTTGCCGTGATCGCGCGCAATACCGGCGCGGCGATCAAGGGCCGCGACGCGCTGAAGCTGACCTGGGACGACGGCGCCAACGGCAAATATGACTCCGTCGCCTACCGCAAGGAGCTCGAGGAGGCCTCGCGCAAGCCGGGCCTTGTGGTGCGCCAGGAAGGCGATGCCGAGGCTGCTCTGAAGGGCGCCGACAAGGTCGTCGTCGGCGAATATTATCTGCCGCACCTTGCCCATGTCAGCATGGAGCCGCCGGTGGCGGTCGCTGACGTCAAGGGTGACAAGGCGGAGATCTGGGCGCCGGTGCAGAGCCCGGGTGGTACGCGCGAGGACGTCGCAAAGACGCTCGGCATTCCCGAGGGCAATGTCACGGTCAACGTCACGCTGCTCGGCGGCGGTTTCGGGCGCAAGTCGAAATGCGACTTTGCGCTCGAGGCCGCGCTTCTGTCGAAGGAGCTCGGCGTGCCCGTCAAGGTGCAGTGGACGCGCGAGGACGACGTTCGCCACGATTTCCTGCACACGGTCTCCGTGGAGCGGATCGAGGCGGGCCTCGACAAGAACGGAAAGGTGATCGCCTGGCGCCATCGCAGCGTGGCCCCGAGCATCGGCTCAACGTTTGCGGCGGGTGCAAAGCACCAGGCGCCTTTCGAGCTCGGCATGGGCCTCGTGGACATGCCGTTCGAGATCGCCAACATCTCCTGCGAGAACCCCGAGGCTGCGGCGTTCACCCGCATCGGCTGGTTCCGCTCGGTCTCGAACATCCCGCGCGCCTTCGCGGTCCAGTCGATGGTGGGCGAGATCGCCCATGCGACCGGCCGCGACCAGAAGGAGACGCTGCTGGCGCTGATCGGCAGCCCGCGCATCGTCAAGCCTGCTGTGAAGGACATGTGGAACTACGGCGAGCCCCTGGACAGCTATCCGATCGACACCGCGCGCCTGCGCAAGGTGGTCGAACTGGTCGCCGAGAAGGGCCAATGGGGACGTCAGGTGCCGAAGGGCCATGGCCTCGGCATCGCCGTGCACCGCAGCTTCGTCAGCTATATCGCGACCATCGTCGAGGTGGCCGTCGACGACAAGGGCAAGCTGACGGTGCCGCGGGTGGACACCGCCATCGACTGCGGCACCTATGTCAACCCCGAGCGCATCGCCTCGCAGATCGAGGGCGCGGCGATCATGGGGCTCAGTCTCGCCAAATACGGCGAGATCACCTTCAAGGACGGCAAGGTGCAGCAGAAGAACTTCGACGACTTCCAGGTCCTCAGGATCGACGAATCCCCTGCGGTGACCAACGTCTACATCGTGCCGCCCGGACCCGACACGCCGCCGAGCGGCGTGGGCGAGCCCGGCGTCCCGCCATTCGCGCCGGCGCTGATGAACGCCATCTTCGCCGCGACCGGAAAACGCATCCGCAGCCTTCCGCTCGGCAAGCAATTGGAAGCGTAAAGGCGGGAACACAAGGCGGCCTCGCGCCGTTTGCATCGATCTGACAGGAGCAGATCGATGACCCATATCTCAAAGGCGCTCGCAGTCCCGTTGCTGTCGAGCGCCTTTCTTTTGACGGCCACTGGCGCATACGCCCAGAGCAACACCAAGCCGCCGACCACGGCGACGCGCCCCAGCACGCCGGACCAGAACTCTCTGCCCAACGCCAATGCCACGCCGCCCTCGACCACCCAGACCACCGGACAGCACAATCCAGATCCCAAGGTTCGCGAGATGAACCAGAAGGAAAAGGATAAGGTCGAGCGCGAGGGGAAGTAACGATCTGGCGCATCGGCGTTTTGACGCCGTGATTATCGGCTCTAGTTCTTCGCCGAAGCGCATCGATGTGCCCTCTCGCCTTGCGGGAGAGGGCAGCGACGCCGGTTGCCACGATCACGCTTGGGTGAGGGGTATGCCTGCGCGAGTCTCGCACATTGTGATGTGCCGATAGAATCCCTCATCCGGCGCTTCGCGCCACCTTCTCCCGCAAGGGGGGAAGGGAAGCCGCCGACGCAAAATGCGGCGGACGTTGCCGTCCGCCGCATTTGCCCCCTGACACTCCGCTTCTTTCGATCCGCCAGCGGAGCTTATTTCTTCAGCGCAAACACCCAGATCACGCCGCCCTGCGGCACGTTGGCTTCGATGCCGATATCGTTGGTCACGAGTGCATCCTGGATGCGCTGCGCATCCACGCCCCATCCCGACTGGATCGCGATGTATTGCGTGCCGTCGATCTCATAGGACACCGGCATGCCCATGATGCCGGAATTGGTCTTCTGCTCCCACAACAGCTCGCCGGACTTCGCGTTGAAGGCGCGGAAGTTGCGGTCGTTGGTGCCGCCCACGAAGACGAGATCGCCTGCGGTCGCCGTCACTGATCCGAACAGCTGCGACTTGGGGAAGTTGTGTTGCCACATCTTCTTGCCCGTCACGGGATCCCAGGCCTGGAGCTCGCCGAAATGATCGGCACCCGGCTTCGTCTTCAGGCCGATGTCCTCCGGCTTGGTACCGAGCCAGAGCTCGCCGGGCTTGAGCGGGACCTTCTCGCCGGTGAACCCGCCGCAAAAATTCTCGTTGGCGGGCACGTAGACGAGGCCGGTTTTCTGGCTGTAGGCCGCCGACGGCCAATCCTTGCCGCCCCACAGCGACGGACAGAACTCCACGCGCTTGCCGACCATCGGCTTGTGCGCGGGATCGACGATCGGCCTGCCACTCTCGGCGTCGATGCCCTTCCAGACGTCGGTGGAGACGAACGGCCAGCCGGCGACGTAGTTGATCTTGGTCGGCGTGCGCTCGAGTATCCAGAAGATCGCATCGCGTCCCGGATGGACCAGGCTCTTGATGTTGCGACCGTCGCGTTGCAGGTCGATCAACATCGGGGCTTCGACCTCGTCCCAATCCCAGGAATCGTTCTGGTGATACTGGTGATAGGTCTTGATCTTGCCGGTGTTCGGATCGAGCGCGAGCACCGACGAGGTATAGAGATTGTCGCCCGGATGCATCTCGCCGGGCCACGGCGCGGCGTTGCCGACGCCCCAATAGATCGTCTTGGTGTCCTTGTCGTAATTGCCGGTCATCCAGGCCGAGCCGCCGCCGTTCTTCCAGTCCTCGCCCTGCCAGGTGTCGTGGCCGGGTTCGCCTTCGCCCGGAATCGTATAAGTCCGCCACAGCTCCTTGCCGTCCTTGGCATCATAGGCGGCGACATAGCCGCGCACGCCGAACTCACCGCCGGAGCCGCCAACGATGACCTTGCCGTCGACGATCAACGGCATCAGGGTCATGTACTGGCCCTTCTTGTAGTCCTGCACCTTGGTGTCCCACACCACCTTGCCGGTCTTGGCGTCGAGCGCGACGACATGGTCGTCGGTGGTGGCGAGATAGAGCTTGTCCTCCCAGAGGCCGACGCCGCGGCTGGTCGGATGCAACTGGAACAGGTCGTCGGGAAGCTGCCGCTTGTAGCGCCAATATTCGTCGCCGGTCTTGGCGTTCAGCGCGATCACCTGCCCCATCGGGGTCGCCACGAACATCACGCCGTTGTTGACGATCGGCGGCGCCTCGTGACCTTCGACCACGCCGGTCGCGAAGGTCCAGACCGGCGTCAAGTTCTTCACATTCGAGGTGTTGATCTGGTCGAGCGGGCTGTAGCCCTGCCCGTCATAGGTCCGCCGGTAGAGCATCCAGTTGGCGGGCTCCGGGTTTTCCAACCGCTGCGCGGTGACCGGCGCGTAGTTCTCGACCGGGCCTGATACGGCGGCGGTCGATGCAAGACACGTGAAGGCGACGAAGCCGGACAGTAACCACTGCTTCCTGGTCATGGCGTTCCCCTTTTTTCATTCGTTTGAATTCTTGTTTTGAATTCTTGTCGTTCGTCCCGTCGTCCGCCAATCGGCGGATGCGGCCTCTCGTGATGCGGGCAGAACCCGCACGCCCATCATCCCGGCTGCGCGCCACCTACCTTTCCGATGAAGTTTCCGGCGACGCTGAGCGAGCCGTCAGCCAGCGCCAGCGGCAGCGCAGCGAGCCGCCGCGGCGCCGGCCCGAACACCACCTGCGCGCCCGCGCGAGGATCGTATTCGGAGTTGTGGCACATGCATTTGAGCACTTCCTTGTCGCCGACATCGCTCTTCACCCACGCTGTGACAGGACAGCCGGCATGCGAGCAGATTGCCGAATAGGCGAGGATGCCGTCGACAGCGCGCGCTTTCGTCTGCTCGTCGAGCTCGGCGGGGTCGAGCCGGATGATCAGAATCTCGTTGAGGCGCGAGGCGCTGCGCACGACCGACGTCTTCGGATCTTTCGGCCAGGCATGCACCGGCGGTCCGCCGGCCGACAGAGCGGCCGCGGTGACGGGCTGTCCCTCCTGATCGCCTTCTGAGAACACGAGCAGATCGCCCTTCTGAGGCCGCTCGTCGGAGCCGGGTGCATCCTCGCCCGCGTGGACTTGCGGGGAGCAGGCGAGGCACGCCGTGGTGGCCAGCGCACTCATCAACAGCGCCCGCCGGGTTTGCTCCGTGCAGGCGTCAGCTTCGGATTCCGCTGTGTTGTCGGAAGATGAAGAGGATGTGTTGAACGATGCACGCGACATGTTTGCAAGCAGGCGCTGGAACTCTGCCGAAAAAAAGGCAGCGATTTTTCCCGCAGTGCATCAATAGGCCTTTGCTCGCATTGATTGAATGCGAACATGCGCATTTACGCGCTTATTTTGAATTGCAACGTCACGCTACGCGACCGGCATGATGATTTTGCAGATCAGGTCAATGCTGTCGGTATTGGTGCAATGCGCCGACGCTCGGCGCGATCATAGCGAGATCAGTGCGGCTTGCGCATTTCTCAGGCAGGCATTTTGTATTCTAGGAGCGGAGCACGTGACGCGGCGAAGCGATGCGACCGGCCAAGGTCGCCGACGCCATCTCGAAGCTGTCGGCGATGCGGCGCGCCCTGTCGATGAACAGCGCGGCTGCTTGCGGCGGGCAGACCTCGCGCGCGGTTTGTTCGAACAGATCGAGCCAGCGGTCGAAATGATGGCCGGCCAGGCTCAGTGGCATGTGCGCCCGCATCGGCGAGCCATGATAGCGGCCGCTCATCAGCACGACCGACGACCAGAAATCCCGGAGCTTGGTGAGATGTTCGTCCCAATTCTGCACGATCGCGAACACCGGCCCCAGCAGCGCATCCTCACGGACGCGGCCATAGAAACGAGTCACGAGTTCCCCGATCATCTCTTCGGTGATCCCCGTGCGCTCGATTGCATCCTGGGTCAGCAAATTCCGCCGCGCGGTCGCAGCCTCGCGCTCGGCCTTCAGTCGATCCGACATCTTTGTTTCGTCCGTTTTGTCTTCACCCTGTCCCCTTGTGGGAGAGGGTGGCTCGCCGCGCAGCGGCGAGACGGGTGAGGGGTTCTCTCCGCGTATTCCTCACGCATTTGGGCTCGCGGAACCACCCCCCCATCCGGCGCTTCGCGCCACCTTCTCCCACAAGGGGAGAAGGAAGGACGCATCCGCGCCCATCTTGGTGCAAGTCGCTGCACCCGTCTTTGTCGCAACGCAAATAACGGGTCAGGCGCCGTAAGTGTAAAAGCCCTGCCCCGTCTTGCGGCCGAGATGGCCGGCATCGACCATTTCCTTGAGCAAGGGTGCCGGACGGTATTTGGGGTCGTTGAAGCCTTTGTAAAAGACCTCCATCACCGACAACATGGTGTCGAGCCCGACAAGATCAGCGAGCGCCAGCGGCCCGATCGGATGGTTGCAGCCGAGCTTCATGCCGGCATCGATCTCTTCCGCCGTCGCAATCCCCTCCTGTAGCGCGAAGATCGCCTCGTTGATCATCGGGCAAAGAATGCGGTTGACGGCAAAGCCGGGGCTGTTCTTGGCCGTGATCGCCACCTTGCCGACGCGCTTGGCGAAATCGAGCGCCTTGGCGTGGGTGTCGTCGGAGGTCTGCAAGCCGCGGATGAGCTCCAGCAGCGCCATGACCGGAACCGGATTGAAGAAGTGCATGCCGATGAAGCGGTCGGGGCGGTCGGTCGCCGCGGCGAGCTTCGTGATCGAGATCGAAGAGGTGTTCGTGGCGAGCAGCGTGCGCGGCGACAGCGTCGCACAGAGATCCTTCAGGATCTTGACCTTGAGTTCCTCGTTCTCGGTGGCGGCCTCGATGACGAGATCGCAATCGACGAGCTTGGCGCGGTCGGTGGTGCCGGTGATGCGCTTGAGCGTGGCGTCGCGATCGCCCGCCGACATCTTCTCCTTCTTGACCAGGCGCTCGAGGCTGCCGCCGACCGTCGAAATCCCGCGGTTCACCGCCGCATCGGAAATATCGACCATCACGACCGAAAGCCCGGCCGCGGCACAAATCTGCGCGATGCCGTTCCCCATGGTCCCTGCCCCGATGATGCCAACGGTCTGGATCATTGCCTCAATCCTTTATCCTTACGGACGTGCCATACTGGCCCCGCCCCATTGTTCCTGCATCAGGGTCTAGCACTGCCCCAGGGCGGGTGCGACCTGATCCTCTCCCTTCCTTAAAGCATCCAAGGCGGGAATAAAGCCGCCTTTCGGCCGCTAAACGGCATGATTTGACGCCCCCGGCCTGTTTGGCCCGCCTATCCACGGCATCCCGTCTCCGGGAGCGCCGAGCGTTCGGGAGCACCGGGCTCGAGGTGGGCGCGCCTCAACCGAGACGAAGCACCTTGCCCGGATTCATGATGTTCTTCGGATCGAGCGCCCGCTTGATCGTGCGCATGATGTCGAGCTCGGCCCGGGAACGGTAGTGCTGGAGCTCGTCGAGCTTTTCGATACCGATGCCGTGTTCCGCCGAGATCGAGCCGCCCATGGAGGTGATGAGGTCGTTGACGGCCCGTGTGATCGCCGCGGAATACTGGGACAGCGTGTCGAGGTCCATGCCCTTCGGGCCCATGAAAGAGAAGTGGACGTTGCCGTCTCCGATGTGGCCGAGTGGATAGGGGCGGATCGTCGGCAGGATGGCGAGCACGGCCTCGAGACCGCTGTCGATAAACTCGGGAATCCTGGAGACCGCGACCGACACGTCGTAGCTCAAGCCCGGACCTTCGGTGCGCGATGCCTCGGCCACGCTCTCGCGAATCCGCCACATGTTGCGCGACTGCGCTTCGGTTTGCGCGATCACAGCATCCAGCACCCGGCCCGCCTCGAGTTGGTCGGCCAGGAACTGCTCCATCCTGTCCGATATGCCGGTGCCATCGTCCTGCCGTGGCCGGGCCGACGACCATTCGAGAAGGAGATACCATTCGGTCTCAGCCTTGAGAGGATCCTGGGTGCCGGGAATGTGGCGCAGCACCATGTCGGTGCACGCACGGCTGATGAGCTCACAGGAGCCGACATTGTCATCGGAAGCGGCATGCGCCTCCGACAGAAGGTCGATGGCGGCCTTGGGATCGCGGATTGCAAGCCATGCCGTGCATACGTCTTTCGGCGCCGGCCAGAGTTTCAGCACCGCCTTGGTGATGATGCCGAGCGTCCCTTCGGCGCCCATGAACAGATGCTTGAGGTCATAGCCGGTGTTGTCCTTCTTGAGTGCGCGCAGGCCGTCCCAGACATCGCCGTTAGCCAGCACGACCTCCAGACCCAACACCAGATTTCGCGCATTGCCATAACGCAGCACCTGCACGCCGCCGGCATTGGTGGACAGATTGCCTCCGATCATGCACGAGCCCTGAGCACCGAGGCTGAGCGGAAAGAGGCGGTCGTGGCGCGCGGCCGTGTCCTGAAGCGTCTCGAGGATGCAGCCTGCCTCCACGGTCATGGCGTAGCCGACGGGATCGACATTCAACACCTGGTTCATGCGACCGAGCGACAGCACGATGCCGCGGTGCATGGGCCACGGCGTAGCGCCGCCCATCAGGCCGGTGTTGCCACCTTGCGGAACGATGGCAATGCCGTTGTCGTAGCAGAGCTTGACGACAGCGGAGACTTCCGCGGTGCTGGCCGGACGCACGACCGCCCCGGCCTGCCCCGCCAGCGTGCCGCGCCAGTCGGTCACGAAAGGCAGCTTGTCCTGCTCGTCCAGGATCAGGCCTTTGTCGCCGACGATGGCCCGCAAGCGGTCGAGAACGGCCGACGTCACGGGTGCGGTCGGAATCGAGGGAGCGGTGGGAAGAGCTGCACCCGGCATGTGTTCCTCTCTTTTCGGCCGTTCAGCGCCCTGGGGCGCCAGCCTTCGTTCTTGTTTTCATTCTGGGCGGTGGTGCGACGATCCTAGCATAGGGGTCGCGCTTGCGGGAACGTCCCGGCAGTAAGCCTCGTGTGGATTTGCCTGGAATGCTGAATGCAGGCGCACTTCCGCCGAGGTCCCGCATACCCTACTGTGCCCGGATCAAATTCGGATTGGAGCTCATGAGCCGTTTCTGGAGTCCCGTCGTCCACACGCTTTCGCCCTACGTCCCCGGCGAGCAGCCCAAGCAGGACGGCATCGTCAAGCTCAATACCAATGAGAACCCCTACCCGCCCTCGCCGCGCGTGCTGGCGGCGATCGCATCGGCCGCGGAGCGGCTGCGCCTTTATCCCGATCCGCGCGCAACGCGCCTGCGCGAGGCGATCGCGGCCCATTGCGATGTGGCGCCCGAGCAAGTGTTCGTCGGCAACGGCTCCGACGAGGTTCTGGCCCACACCTTCCAGGCGCTTCTGAAGCACGAACCACCGCTTCTATTCCCCGACGTCACCTACAGCTTCTACCCCGTCTATTGCGGCCTCTATGGAATAACGCATGACGAGGTGCCGCTCGATGCTGCGATGAGGATCGATATCTCCGACTACAGGCGACCATCGAGCGCCATCCTGCTCTGCAATCCGAACGCTCCTACCGGTATCGCGCTTCAGCGCGACGCAATCGCGTCGCTGCTGGCCGAACAGCCGGACCAGCTGGTGGTGGTGGACGAGGCCTATGTCGATTTCGGCGCCGAAAGCGCCGTGCCGCTGGTTGCGCGCCATGACAATCTGCTGGTCATCCAGACCTTCTCGAAGTCGCGCTCGCTCGCTGGCCTGCGGGTTGGTTTTGCCATCGGCCAACGACCGCTGATCGAAGCGCTGGAACGGGTGAAGGACAGCTTCAATTCCTATCCCGTCGATTGCCTCGCGATCGCCGGCGCCGTCGCCGCGATCGAGGATGATGGCTGGTTCAGAGAAAGCCGTGCCCGCATCATCGCAAGCCGGGAAAACTTGGCCCGCGATCTTGGACCACTCGGCTTCGAGGTGTTGCCCTCGCTCGCCAACTTCGTCTTCGCGCGCCATCGAAGCCGGAGCGGAGCAGATCTCGCGACCGCGCTACGCGCGCGCGGCGTTCTGGTCCGGCATTTCGGAAAGCCGCGCATCGAGGACTTTCTGCGCATCACGGTCGGAACGGAGGCCGAGTGCGCCCGGCTTGTTGAAGTGCTGCGCGGCTTGATCTGAGCCCCGACGGTCCCGGCATCGGGCAGCGTCAAACGGTGAGGCCGAACGCCACCTCTGGCCATACCGCGCGAGGCTTTGATTTCCGGTCAAATTCGGGCTACCAAACCGCTCCGCCGCCTGCATTGCACGACGATCCCCTCAGGGAAATAAACGTGACTCACCTCCGCAGTCCAGAAATCGACGCACCCGAAACATTGTGGCGGGCGCCGAAGCTCAGGCGCGGATGAACGACTTCGCGCGATCCGTCGGCGCCGCATTCACGCTGATCGGCGAGGCCGATGCAGAGCTTCTGGGCATCGTCGGACTGTCGGTGCGCGTCAGCCTGACCGCCAGCATCCTGGCGCTTCTGATCGGGGCGCCGTTCGGAGCCCTGCTTGCGATCACCCGGTTCCGCGGGCGGCAGGTCATCATCGTCCTGACCAATGCCTTGCTTGGTCTTCCGCCGGTCGTGGTCGGGCTAGCGCTTTATCTTCTGCTGTCGCGCTCCGGCCCGTTCGGGGCGGCCGGCCTGTTGTTCACGCCGACGGCCATGGTGATCGCGCAGGCGCTGCTCGCAACACCGATCGTGGTGGCACTGGTGCACCGGCCGGCAAGCCTGCTGTGGGCGGAGTATGGCGACCTGGCGCGGATCGACGGGCTGTCAACGCTACGCAGCATCGGCTTGCTGTTCGCGCTGGGCCGGACCTCGCTGCTGACGGCCTTTCTCGCAGCCTTCGGGCGCGCGATCGCCGAGGTCGGCGCCATCCTCATCGTCGGCGGCAACATCCGCGGCTTCACCCGCACGATGACCACGGCGATCGCACTGGAAACCAGCAAGGGCGACCTGCCGCTGGCGCTCGGGCTCGGGCTGATTCTGCTCGCACTCAGCGTCGCAGTGTCGACTGTCGCCTTCCTGCTAGTGGGACGCGTTGGGGAAAAATAGCTGCTCGCCGCCGACCTTGTAGCCGGCGATGGCCTCCTGCCCCTTTGAAGAGATCAGCCAGTCGATGAAGGCCTGCCCGTCCCGCGCCTTCACGTTCGCATGCTTGACTGGATTCACCAGCATGACGCCGTACTGGTTGAACAGCCGCTTGTCGCCTTCGGTCAGGACGGCGAGCTCGCCGCGGTTCTTGAATGACAACCAGGTGCCGCGGTCCGACAGCAGATAGGCGTTCAACGACGAGGCCATGTTTAATGCCGGGCCCATGCCCTGGCCGATCTCGCGATACCAGCCGTCCTTGGCGGCACCGAGGTCGATGCCGGCCTCCTTCCACAGCCGCAGCTCGGCCGCGTGCGTACCGGACTTGTCGCCGCGCGAGATGAACGGCGCCTTCGTGGCGGCGATCTTGCGCAGCGCCTCGGCCACGTCCTTGCCGCCGGCGATCTTCGCGGGATCGCTCTTCGGCCCGACAACAACGAAGTCGTTGTACATGACGTCGAAGCGCTTCACGCCCTCGCCTTCGGACATGAACTTGTCCTCGGCAGGCCTGTCATGGACGAACACGACATCTGCATCACCGCGCCGTCCGATGTCGAGCGCCTGGCCCGTGCCGACGGCCACGACTTTCACGTCGATGCCTGCGGCCTTTGAGAACAGCGGCAGCAAGTAACCGAACAACCCCGACTGTTCCGTTGACGTCGTCGAGGCCACGGTGATGGTGCGATCCTGCGCGAATGCGATCGTGGACCAGAGCAGAACCGCTCCGAGAGTCAGTATCCTTTTCATGCCTCGTCCTTACACCAGATGGCGGATGTTCCAAACTCTACCGTCGATAGAGCTGTAGAGGGAACCTCGACAAGCGCCACAACGCGCTTGGTCATGATCCTCGCGACGCTCCTAAGTGAGGAACGTCCGCTCCGCGCGCAAGTTGTCCTCAAGTCAACCCAGGAGGAAACCAGATGAAGAAGTTCATTTTGGCATCCGCGTGCATCGTGGCGCTGGCGACCAGCGGCGCCTTTGCGCAGACACAACCCGCCCCAGGCGCATCCGGCCACGGCGACGTTGGCCCCTCGTGGGGGGGGGCCGCGCGCCCCGCCCGCAGGTGGGGGGCAAACCCGGATTTATATAAGGGCCCCCCCCCCCCCCCCCCCCCGCGCCGGCG
>NZ_JBVVPL010000012.1:34137-169273 GCF_055807615.1 Bradyrhizobium sp. MV1.5
TTTTTTGCCAGCGGGGGGGTGGGGGGGGGGGGCGCCCGGGGGGGCTTTGGCCCACACACACCCCCCCCCCGCCGCAGCGGGCCCGGGCGCGGTGGCCCCCGGGGGGGGGGGCCCCGCGACCAAGGGCATGACGACCGGCGCCTCCTCGAACATGCAGAACGAGGCCGCTGACAGCAAGGGCAAGCAGACTCCGTCGGCCGGCGGCAGCAACACCAATAACATGGGCAGCCAGGCCGGCGGCGGCGCTGGCTCCGGAAAGTAGGCTGGCATCGATCGGAAATTCTGGAGAGGGGGCGATCGTCCCCTATCCAGAAGTCTTCGTGCCGTCAGAGCTTGTCGACGTCATACGCGAAGGTCTTGGTGTCGAACGAAGCATATTGGCGGTGCTGCACTTTGATTACGGTCACGTCGGCACTACAGTCACGCCGACTAAATTGCAGCCGTGCGCTCTGAAAGCGTGAATGTTCTGCAATTGGTCCCATCTACATTGACATCAGTGTGACAGCCGGGGATTTTTACATTGCTGACGAATCAGCGATGGCCTCAAGCCGAGTACCTCTTGGACAACTCCCAGTGCTTTCGAGACTGATATCGTTGCTGCGCCGCATCCCCGCGGTGAAATGGGCGTTCACCCGGCTTCGGCCCTTGCCGCACGGCGGCAGCATCGACGTCGCGCCTGATACCGCAGACCCCTCACCCGCCCTCGTTGCCGACATTGCAGAAGCCGCGGAGGTTCTCGACACCAGCATCAGCGCGGATACGTTGAACTGCGACGCCGCGGTCGCGGCTTCAGCCGAAGACGACAGTGCCAGCCCTGTCATCGCGGAGAGCCCGTCGGAAGCGCCAGCCGATATCAGCGGCAGCGACGATTCATCCCGGGAGACGTTGACGGAAGTCGAGCCGGTCGTCGTGGAGGAAGCTTCGGTCACGACCATCGACGTCGAGCGCGAGTCGGCCGACCTCCCCGAAATCATCGTCAACAGCGGTCCATCTTCCGAACTCGTGGACGACGTTGAGCCCGTTATCGCGGAGAAGGCGTCTCCGGTCGATGTCGAGGTCGCTCCGGTTGACGCCATCGCTCTCGTCGTCAGCGTGGATACTCGCTCGATTCTTGAGGACACGTGTATCGCGTTCGCCGACCGCGACATCTCGCCAGAGCATGTCCCCGAGGATAGCATCGACAGCAATCCCTGCCCCGGTGCCGCGGAAGTCGTCGTCGCCGACACGCCCAGCGTCGTCACGGATGTTGCGCCGGAGCCGGCCCTCGAGGCTCCCGCTCCGGAGATCACCAGCGCGCCGAAGACCCGTGCAAAGATCGTAGAACCCGCCGACCGTGCCGCGCTGATCCGGCAGCGTTGGGCGGAGACCGGAATCAGGATGTGGAATCCCCGCCTCCACGGCGCCGGTGATGCCACGCTGAACATCCAGGGAAGCGTCGGGCTGCTGCCGCCCGCGCCCGGCGAGACGATGCCGCGCTACGACAAGCTGGAATTCCTGATGCTCGGCGGACAGATCGTCTGCGAAGGCGTGATTGTCGAGGCACCCGCACACGCAAGCCAGCGCAGTTTTACGCGGCTCGCCGAGCCGGGGAAACACGACCGGGTCCGCGAACCGATGCGGGAACGCCAGGCCGCTCTCGCCTGACCCTTTGTTCCCTGCGCTCAGGGGATCGGATAACCCTTCCAGACCCACTCCAGCGCCGACGGCAGCGTCTGGGCGATCGTCGGACGGTCGACGTGCTTGGCGTTGCGCACGAACAGGAACTGATAGTGGTAGCCCTTCTCCGCCAGCACCTTGGCCATCAGCGCGTTGGACAGGGTCCAGTCGTGCATGCCGTCGGGGATGGTGGGGTTCGGATAGAACAGGTCCTGGTCGCCGCCGAAGAACCAGAAACGGATCGGCTTGGTCGGCGCAGCGACGATTAGCGGCACGCCGGGCGGCTCGGCCGGCGTGAGCACGCCGGCCTTGGAGATGAGGTTGGGTGTGGCCGGCCCCGTCCATGCGCTGTGATATTCCCAGGCGCCGCCGCGCAGCGACGGGTCATGCGGCCATTGCTGGTTGACCATGGTCGGCGAGAACGCCAGGACGCGGTGATAGAGATCGGGATAGAACCACGCCATGGTGAAGGCTGCCACGCCGCTCGAACTCAGCCCCATGGTCGCACGTCCATCGGGATTTTTGGTCAGCCTGACGTCGGCGTTCTTTTCGACCAGCGGCAGCACTTCACGCTCGACGAACTGCGCGTAGACACCTGACACCGCGTCATATTCGCGGCCACGCTGACTGCCTTGCGCGTCCTGCCCGCCATTCCCGATCTGGATCGCGATCATCGGCGGCACGCGGTGCTGCGCGATCAGATTGTCGAGCGTTACGGCGAGATCCTTGTAGGCGTTGGAGCCGCCGTCGCCGACCACGATGAACGGCGCCTCGCTGCCGCGCACATATTGCGCCGGCACATAGACGTCGATGGTGCGCGACCAGATCCCTGGGTGGCTGGTGGTGACAATCATGTGCGACTTGTCATCCGGCGCCGTAACGGTCGTCATGATCGAGGAATTGGTGCAACCGGCGGCGTCATCGCGGATCAGGCCGGGATTGTAGATGGTGCTCTCCTTCGACGACAGCGTGAAGGACTTTGTCGTCCCACGCGGCACGCCCTCCTTCGCGATCGTCTCCGGCGCAGGATTGTGGGTGGGACCGATGATGAAATTGCCCTCGGCACCCGGTGGCGGCAGCGTTCCGTCAGGAAGCTCAGTGGCGCGCGGATAGTTGGGATTGGACGGATCGCGCGTCGGAGGCGCCGTCTTGAAATCGAGACCCGCCGTATCGATGAAGAACGGGCCCGCCTTGTCGGCGGTGTTGGCCCCGGGCGGCACCACCATGTTCTGGGTGACGCAGGCCGGCTGCGAAAGCGCGATTGAAGTGAAGGAGACGAGGGAAATCAGCGTCCCCGCAAGGACGGACAACGAATTGGTCATTTCAGCTCCCGGTGCTGACGAGTCTTTCTGGCTCGCCTTGGCGCAAAGTATGACGAGCCACCTACGCGCGGTCAAACCCCAGCCGGCCGCATTGCAGCTATGGCCGCCATGCTCAAACCGGACAGGGACGGTTATTCCGCGCACTGCCACGAAATTATCCAGACATCTGGCCGTTGCTGCCGCACCTCGCGCGGCGTCGCTTGCCGGCCGGCCGCGCCGTGAAGGACCGCCCAATCAAAACGCGATAGATATGACGCTTCTGAAATCCACCGCACGACAATCTTGCCTTCCCGGCGAAGGTCGATCGCACCGCGAAGGAAGGCGACTCCTCGCCGGGGAGAGGTATGCGAACAAGTCGGCCCCATCATTGGCGATGCGACAGAATGCTGCGCCGACACCGATGGTTAGCAGAACCTCACCAAGGTTTTTGCAGTCCTTTGCAGTCGATACATCCGTTTTTGCCGCCACATATCGTTAACGCGGCCTCACCAATGCACGCGGCCGGAAGACTTCGCGGTAGCGTACAACCTTCCCCGCTTTTCCGGCGAAATCCACCTAACGCCACCTTTACCCCCGCCGTGCAAGATCGCCGGCGTTTCGAAGGGGATCCGGGGCTCGTATTGCAATGCCTGTCACCAATTTTAAGTCTCATCTAGCTGCCGTTGCAGAGCTGTTTCGGGTGCCGGCCGACAATCCGGAACTGATGCGGGCGCAATTCGACGCCTTCTCCAAACAGATCCCGCTGCTCTATTTCATCCTGATCACAAACACGATCGCGGTGGCTTATACCTATGTGCCGCTGGCACCGCCCTCGCTCAGTATGATCGTGCCTGCCCTGTTGATCGCGATGACGGGCTTTCGCACATTCTGGTGGCTGCGCCAGCGCCGTGTCGTCCGCAACGATGCCGACATCCTGCGCAACCTGCGTCTCACCAACTGGATTGCAGCGCCGATCGCGGCGGGTTTTACTGTCTGGTCGTTTGCCCTGTATCCCTACGGCGATGCTTTCGCCAAGAGCCAGGTTGCCTTCTACATGGCGGTGACTGTGATCGGCTGCATCTTCTCGCTGATGCATCTGCGCTCGGCGGCACTGATTGTGACGCTGGTCGTCGACGTGCCCTATGTTCTGTTTTTCTGGACCACCGGCGAGCCCACACTGAAGGCGATCGCCGTCAACAATCTGCTCGTGTCGGGTGCGATGGTGACGGTGCTGTTCATCTACTATCGCGACTTCGCCGACCTCGTCGCCAGCCGCAAATCGCTGCTGGCGCAGCAGGCAGCCACCCAAGCCCTTTCGGACGAGAACTTCCGCCTCGCAAACCTCGATTCTCTGACAGAGCTGCCGAATCGCCGCCGCTTCTTCGCCGAGCTGTCGAGCGCTTTCGCTGACGCCGAGCGCAGGAAAGTTCGCGTCGCTGTCGGGATCATCGACCTCGACGGCTTCAAGCCGGTCAACGACAATTACGGCCATTCCGTCGGCGACCGCGTTCTGATCGAGGCGGGCCGGCGCATCCGCGAGGTCTGCGAGGGCTTCGGCCCGCAGCGGGTGGAATTCGCCAGGCTCGGCGGCGACGAGTTCGGCCTCGTCGTGTGCGGCGACCCCGATGAGGCGGATCTGATGCGGCTTGGCGAACGCATCGCTGACCAGGTCAAGCTGCCCTACCAGCTCGACACCGCCCATACCGGACTGTCCTGCTCGATCGGCTTCGCGCTATTCCCGCAATCGGCAACGACGGCGGAAGCGCTCTATGAATGCGCCGACTATTCCCTCTATCACGCCAAGCGCCACCTGCGCGGCCGCACCGTGATCTTCTCGAGCGAGCTCGAGGCCGAGATCCGCAGCCGCGGCGTCATCGAGAATTTGCTGCGCACCGCCGATTTCAGCACCGAGATGGACCTGGTGTTCCAGCCGATCGTGGACGCCATGAGCGAGCACACCGCCGGCTTCGAGGTCCTGGCGCGCTGGCGCAGCTCCCGCCTCGGCCTGGTTTCGCCGGCCGACTTCATTCCGGCCGCCGAGCGCATCGGCCTGATCCGGCCGCTGACGCAAGCGCTGCTGGCGCGCGCGCTCGCGACGGCCAGGACCTGGCCCGACCACATCCGCCTCTCGTTCAACCTGTCCGCCCACGACGTCTGCTCGCCCGAGGGCGTCCTGCCGCTGATCGCTATCGTCGAGAAGAGCGGGCTGCCGCCGCACCGGATCGATTTCGAGATCACCGAGACCGCCGTTACATTCGATTTCGTACGCGCGCAGCAGTCGATCGCGGCATTGAAGGCGATGGGCTGTGGCATTTCGCTGGACGATTTCGGCACCGGCTATTCCTCGCTGAGCCACGTGCACTGGCTGCCGCTCGACAAGATCAAGATCGACCGCAGCTTCATCGCCGACGTCAACGACAATGCAGTAAGTCACAAGATCATCAAGTCCCTCACCGGCCTCTGTGACGACATGGAGATCGCCTGCGTCGCCGAGGGCGTCGAGACCCGCGCTCAGCTCGACACCCTGCGCCGGCTGGGATGCGACTTCATCCAGGGCTACTACTTCGCAAAGCCCATGCACGGCGACGCGATCGACGAGTATCTCGCAAAGGAACGCCAGCGCCTCAGCGGCGCCGGAGCCAGGGTCGTGGCCTGAGTCGCGCCTAGCGCAGGCTCGGCAGGTCGAGCCCTTTGTCGCGGGCGCAGCCGATCGCGGTGTCGTAGCCCGCGTCGGCGTGGCGCATGACGCCGCTGGCAGGATCGTTCCAGAGCACGCGCGCGATGCGCTTCGCCGCTTCCGGCGTACCGTCGGCGACGATCACCATGCCGGCATGCTGGGAATAGCCGATGCCGACGCCGCCGCCGTGATGCAGCGACACCCAGGTCGCGCCGCTGGCACAATTGAGCAGCGCGTTGAGCAAGGGCCAGTCGGACACAGCGTCCGACCCGTCCTTCATCGCTTCGGTTTCGCGGTTGGGGCTCGCCACCGAGCCGCTGTCGAGATGATCGCGGCCGATCACGATGGGTGCCTTCAATTCGCCACGCGCCACCATCTCGTTGAAGGCAAGGCCCAGGCGATCGCGATCGCCGAGCCCGACCCAGCAGATCCGCGCCGGCAGGCCCTGGAACTTGATGCGCTCCCTGGCCATGTCGAGCCAATTGTGCAGATGCTTGTCGTCAGGCATCAGCTCCTTGACCTTGGCGTCGGTCTTGAAGATGTCCTCGGGATCGCCCGACAGCGCGGCCCAGCGGAACGGCCCGACGCCGCGGCAGAACAAGGGACGGATATAGGCAGGGACGAAGCCGGGGAAATCGAAGGCATTCTTCAGGCCCATGTCCTGCGCCATCTGGCGGATGTTGTTGCCGTAGTCGAGCGTCGGGATGCCTTGCGCATGGAAATCCAGCATGGCCTGGACGTGCTCGACCATCGAGATCTTCGAGGCGCGCTCCACGGCCTTGGGGTCGGCGGCGCGCTTGGCTTCCCACTCGGCGAGCGTCCAGCCCTTCGGCAAATAGCCGTTGATCGGATCGTGCGCGCTGGTCTGATCGGTGACGATGTCGGGCCTGACACCACGGCGGACCAGCTCGGGAAAAATCTCCGCGGCATTGCCGAGCAGGCCGACCGAGACCGCCTTCTTCGTCTTCGCCGCCTCCGCCATGATCGCAAGCGCCTCGTCGAGCGTCGTGGCCTGGCGATCGAGATAACCGGTGCGCAGACGCATCTCGATGCGGCTCGGCTGGCATTCGACCGCCAGCATCGAGGCCCCCGCCATGGTCGCAGCCAGCGGCTGCGCGCCGCCCATGCCGCCGAGACCGGCGGTCAGAATCCATTTGCCGGCGAGGCTGCCGCCATAGTGGCGACGCCCGATCTCGACAAACGTCTCGTAGGTGCCCTGCACGATGCCCTGGCTGCCGATATAGATCCAGGAACCCGCCGTCATCTGGCCGTACATCATCAGGCCCTTGCGATCGAGCTCGTTGAAATGATCGAGCGTCGCCCAGTGCGGCACGATGTTGGAGTTGGCAATCAGGACGCGCGGCGCGTCGGCATGGGTGCGGAACACGCCGACCGGCTTGCCGGACTGGACCAGCAGCGTCTGGTCGTCCTCGAGCTCGCGCAGCGAAGCAACGATCCGGTCGAAGCTCTCCCAGTCACGTGCGGCGCGGCCGATGCCGCCATAGACGACGAGCTCGCTCGGACGTTCTGCAACATCGGGATCGAGATTATTCATGAGCATGCGCAAGGGCGCTTCCGTCAACCAGCTCTTGGCGCTGATTTCGCTGCCGCGTGGCGCGCGGATGGTGCGGTCATTGTCCAGTCGGCGGTTCATGCGGAGCACCTCGTCAGGCAAGTGTCGGAAACGGGTCAGTTGAAAGTACGGCGAGCGCCGCAGCCGGCAGCGCATCGGCTTCGACCAGCGCGGCAGCCTTGGCGAGATCGCCGGCCATGTAGCGATCGGCGCCGAGCGCCGGCACCTGCTCGCGCAGTGCGGCAATGACGGCAACGAGCGGCGCGCTGGTTGCATGCGGCGCGCGCAGCGTGATGCCCTGGGCGGCGACTAGCAGCTCGATGCCCAGGATGGTGGCGAGATTGTCCGCCATGTCAGACAGGCGCCGTGCAGCATGCGCGGCCATCGAGACATGATCTTCCTGGTTGGCACTGGTCGGCGTTGAATCGATCGAACAGGCGGCCGCGCGCTGCTTGTTCTCGGCATAGAGCGCGGCCGCCGTCACCTCGGCAATCATGAAGCCAGAATTGATACCGGGATCGGGAGTGAGGAACGGCGGCAGGCCGAAATTGAGCGCGGGATCGACCAGCGTCGCAATGCGCCGCTCGCTGATCGCGCCGATCTCCGACAGCGCCAGCGCGATGGCATCCGCGGCAAAGGCCACCGGTTCGGCGTGGAAATTGCCGCCGGAGACGATCTCGCCGGTCTCGACCAGGACGAGCGGATTGTCGGTGACGGCATTGGCCTCGACGATCAGCGTCCGTGCCGCCTGCACGATCAGGTCGAGCGCCGCGCCAGCGACCTGCGGTTGGCAGCGCAGGCAATAGGGATCCTGCACGCGCTCGTCGCCTTCGAGATGCGACAGGCGGATGTCGCTGCCCTCGAGCAGCGCCATCAGGGTTGCCGCAGCCGCGATCTGGCCGGAATGGCCGCGCAACGCCTGGATTTCGGGGCGGAACGGCGCCGTCGAGGCCATCGCCGCATCGACCGACAGCGCGCCGGTGACGAGCGCGGCGCGCGCCAGGCGAAATGCGCGCAGCACGCCGGAGACGGCGTAGGCGGTGGAAAATTGCGTGCCGTTGATCAGCGCGAGCCCTTCCTTTGGCCCGAGCGTCAGTGGCGGCAGGCCGGCCGCGGCGAGCGCGTCGCTACCCGACACGATCTTGCCGCCGACGAAGGCCTGCCCTTCGCCGATCATCACGGCGGTCATATGCGCGAGCGGCGCGAGATCGCCGGAAGCGCCAACCGAACCTTGCTGCGGCACCAGCGGTGAGACGTGCCGGGCTAGCATGGCCTGCAACTGCTCGATCACCTCGCGGCGCACGCCAGAGGCGCCGCGCCCGAGCGAGATGATCTTCAGCGCCATCATCAGGCGGACGATCGGTTCGGGGGTCGCCGGGCCGACGCCGCAGCAATGCGAGACGATGAGATTGCGCTGGAGCAGCGCGGTCTGGTCGGGCGGAATGCGCTTCGAGGCAAGTTTCCCGAAGCCGGTGTTGATCCCGTACACGGGAGCATCGGCTCGCGCGGCCCCTGCAACGATCTCTGCGGCCGCGTCGACGCGCGGCCAGAAGACGGGATCGAGAAGCACTGAATGCCCTTCGAGCACGCGCGCGAGATCGTCGATGCTGACCGTTCCCGGCTTGACGACGATCTGCGCGCGCTGGTCTGTCATTGTCCCCTCCACACCCGGCGGTGGAGCGGATTGAAGCCGATGCGGTAGACCAGCTCGGCCGGGCGCTCGATGTCCCATATCGCGAGGTCGCACCATTTGCCGGCCTCTAACGTGCCGGTATCATTGAGCACGCCGAGCGCACGCGCGCCTTCGCGGGTGACCCCGGCAAGGCACTCGGCCACATTCATCCGGAACAGCGTCGCGCCCATGTTCATGGCGAGCAGGAGCGAGGTCAGCGGCGAGCTGCCCGGATTGCAGTCAGTCGCGAGCGCCATGGCGACGCCGTGCTTGCGGAACGTTTCGACTGGCGGTTTTTGCGTCTCGCGGATGAAGTAGAAGGCGCCGGGCAGTAGCACGGCCACCGTTCCGGCGTTCGCCATCGCCGCTGCACCGGCTTCGTCGGCGTGTTCGAGGTGATCGGCCGATAGCGCTGAGAATTTCGCGGCGAGCGCAGCCCCACCGAGATTCGAGAGCTGGTCGGCATGCAGCTTGACCGGCAGTCCAAGCCGCCTCGCCGCCTCGAACACCCGCGCCGTCTGCTCGCCGGAAAATGCGATCCCCTCCATGAAGGCATCGACGGCATCGGCGAGGCCGGCCCTTGCGACCGCCGGCAACATCTCCCTGCAGACGAGATCGATGTAGCGATCCTTGTCGCCATCGGCTTCGATCGGCAGCGCATGCGCGCCGAGGAAGGATGTGCGGATCGCGACCGGCCGCTGCCGGCCGAGGCTTCGGGCGGCGGCCAGCTGCCGCATCTCGGTCTCGGTGTCCAAGCCGTAGCCTGACTTGATCTCGACCGTTGTGGCACCCTCGGCAATCAGCGCATCGAGCCGCGGCAGCGCGTGTGCTATGAGTTCGGCCTCGCTTGCCTTGCGCGTCGCGGCCACCGTCGAGACGATGCCGCCGCCGGCGCGCGCGATCTCCTCGTAGCTCGCGCCCTTCAGGCGCAGCTCGAATTCCTGGGCGCGGTTACCGCCATAGACCAGATGAGTGTGACAATCGACGAGACCGGGCGTGATCCAGCGCCCCTCGCAATCGATCCGGTCGGCTGCATCGGCACTCGCCGGAAAATCGGTCTGCGCACCCGCATAGACGATACGGCCGCCGCGCGCGGCGATCACGCCGTGCTCGATCTCGCCGGGATCGGGACCGTCGGCCCGCATCGTGGCGAGCCGGGCGTTATGCCAGATCCGGTCGAAGCGCTCTGCCATGCAACTGTCCCTTCGCGGATGCCCCTGCGCCCTGGGATGCTTGACTTATATGTCTAGACATATAATCGTGTCGCGGTTCTGTCCAGCCGGCATGGAAACATGACACGACTGCATTTCGCCTCCGCGCTCCTGCCCTCGGGCTGGGCCAATGACGTGCAGGTGGTGATCACCGGCGGCGCGATCGCCGAGGTGACGCCGGGCGTGGCGCCGACCTCCGGCGACGAACGCCGCGGCCTTGCGCTTCCGGGACTTGCGAGCCTGCACAGCCACGCCTTCCAGCGCGGCATGGCGGGTCTCGCGGAGCTGCGCGGCGACAGCACCGACACCTTCTGGACCTGGCGCGAGACGATGTACCGCTTCGCGCTGGCGATGACGCCTGACGACGTCGCAGCGGTCGCGACACTGCTTTATGTCGAGATGCTGGAGCAGGGTTTTACCCGCGTCGGCGAATTCCATTATCTGCATCATGATCGCGACGGCTCGCCCTACGCCGACATCGCCGAAATGGCCGCACGGATTGCGCAGGCCGCCGAAGCCTCGGGAATTGCGCTGACGTTGCTGCCGAGTTTTTATGCGCATGGCTCGTTTGGGGGCGCAGCACCGCACGCCGGCCAGCGCCGCTTCATCTGTAGCGTTGACCAATTTTCCGCGCTGATGGATGCGTCGCGCAGGGCGATCGCAACATTGCCGGATGCCAACATTGGCATCGCGCCGCACAGCTTGCGCGCGGTGGCGCCGGACGAACTTGGAGCGATCATTCCGCTTGCTGAGGGCGGCCCGATCCACATTCATGCCGCCGAGCAGGTGAAGGAAATCGAGGATTGCCTGGCGTGGTCCGGGCGACGTCCGGTGCAATGGTTGCTGGAGCACGCGCCGGTCGACCGACGCTGGTGCCTCATTCACGCCACCCACACCACGGACGAGGAAGTCCGCGGCTTCGCCAAGACCGGTGCGGTCGCCGGCCTCTGCCCCGTCACCGAGGCAAGCCTGGGCGATGGCATTTTCCCGGCCCGCGAATTCGTCGGTGCCGGCGGCGCCTATGGCGTCGGCACGGATTCCAATGTGCTGGTCGGCGTCGCCGATGAGCTGCGCCAGCTCGAATATGGCCAACGGCTCAAGCACCGCGAGCGCAACGTGCTCTCGGCCGGCGCAGGCCGCTCGACGGGGCGCGCCCTGTTCGATCATGCGCTTGCGGGCGGTTCGCGGGCACTGGCACAGATGTCAGTCGGTCTCACGCCAGGGGCGCGCGCCGACATCGTCACGCTCGACATCACGCATCCCTCGCTGGCGGGGCGCGCGCACGACGCCGTCATCGACGGCTGGATCTTTGCCGCGGGCAGCGGCGCGATTGACTGCGTCTGGGCCGGCGGCGACAAGGTCGTCGAAGGCGGCCGGCACAGACTGCGCCAGGCCGCGCGCGAACGCTTCAACGCATCGGTACGGAGGCTCGTTGCATGAGCCTCGCCACTGATACACACGACCAGCCGACGCTCTACAAACGGATCCGCGCCGATATCGAGAAGCGCATTCTGACCGGCGAGTGGCCCCCCGGGCATCGCATCCCGTTCGAGCACGAACTGGTCGCGCGTTACGGCTGCTCGCGCATGACCGTGAACAAGGCGCTGTCGGAGCTCGCGCAAGCCGACCTGATCGAGCGGCGGCGACGTGCCGGCTCCTTCGTGCGCCGGCCGCAACATCAGTCTGCCGTGCTCAAGATCGCCGACATGCGCGCCGAGATCACCGCGCTCGGGCGTGCTTACGGCTACGAGCTGATCGGCCGCAAGCTCCGCGCCGCGACCGCGGCCGACCGTGACCGCCTCGGTGTCAAGAAGGCCGGCAAGGTGGTCGCGATCACCTGCCGCCACAGCGCCGACGACGTGCCTTTCGCCGTCGAAGACCGGCTGATCGATCTCGCGTCGGTGCCGGATGCGGCGACCGCGGATTTTTCGCGTGAACCGCCCGGCTCGTGGCTGCTTCACCATGTGCCATGGACAGAGGCCGAGCATACGATCAGCGCTATCGTTGCGGACGATCGCACGGCCGAAGCGCTCGACATCGCCGTCGGCGCGCCCTGCCTCGTGATCGACCGCTATACCTGGCGCAGCGCGCGCACGATCACCGCGGTGCGGCTGCTCTATCCCGGTGACTCTCACCGCCTTGTCGCCCGATTCAAGGGAGGCTGAGAGGACGATGTCGGCACAAATCGTGCAACGTTTCGGGCAGCGGTCCACGCGGACCGACCAAGATCAACAGGACGTCAATCCATCGATCGGCAAGAGGACGACAATCATGCGTAGTTCGAAAGTATTTGCGGCAGTCATTGCGCTTACGGTCTCCACCCCCGTGCTCGCCGACGACGTCAAGGTCGGCGTCGGTATCTCCGGATGGACCGGCTTCGCGCCGCTGACCCTGGCGAAGGAGGCCGGCATCTTCAAAAAGAACGGCCTCGACGTCACCATCAAGAAGATTCCGCAGAAGGATCGCCATCTGGCAATCGCGTCCGGCGACGTCCAGTGCGCGGCAACGACCGTGGAGACCTGGATCTCCTGGAACGCCAACGGCGTCGCGACCAAGCAGATCTTCCAGCTCGACAAGAGCTACGGCGCCGACGGCATGGCCGTGCGCAACGATCTCGCCGCGATCAAGGATCTGAAGGGCAAGACGGTTGCTGCTTCCGCGCCCGGCACCTCGCCCTATTTCGCGCTGGCCTGGATGCTCAAGAAGAACGGCCTGTCGGTGAAGGACGTCACCGTCGTGAACCTCGAGCCGGCCGCCGCCGCGCAGGCCTTCGTCTCCGGCCAGAACGATGCCGCGATGACCTATGAGCCGTATCTGTCGACGGTTCGTGCCGCCCCCGACAAGGGCAAGATCATCGCCACCACGCTCGACTATCCGATGGTCATGGACACGTTCGGCTGCACACCGAAATTCCTCACCGAGAACCCGAAGGCCGCCAAGGCGCTCGCCGACAGCTATTTCGAGGCCCTCGACATGATCGCCAAGGACCAGGCCAAGGCCTACGAGATCATGGGCGCCGACGTGAAGCAGACCGGCGAGGCGTTCGGCAACTCGGCGAAGTATCTGCGCTGGCAGGACAAGGCCGCGAACCAGAAATTCTTCGCCGGCGATTTCCTGACCTTCAACAAGGAGGCCGCCGACCTCCTGCTGGAGATCGGCATCATCAAGGCCGCGCCGAAGGTCGAGGATCTCTTCGACGCCAGCTACATCAAGTAAATCTCCCAGGAGCCGCCGGCCCCGTCTCGCGGCGGGGCCGGCAAACTTGTTCACCGCCCGGATAGACAGTTTGATGCGTCCCCTCGATCCCGTGACGTCAAGGCAGCGCGTGGCTTACGGCCTTGCGTTCTTCGTGGTGTTCGTTGCCCTCTGGTCCTGGGCGACCTTCGGCGGCCACGTGTCGAAAGTGTTCCTCGCCAACCCGCTGACCATGGTGCAGGAAGGCGTCGATCTGATCATCAAACAGGGCTTCCTGGTCGACATCGGCATGACGATCTGGCGCGTCGTCGGCGGCTTCGTGCTGGCCGCACTCATCGCCGTGCCGTTCGGCGTGCTGATGGGCGCCTACAAGCCGGTCGAGGCGTTCCTCGAACCGTTCGTCTCCTTTGCGCGCTATCTGCCGGCCTCCGCCTTCATTCCCCTCCTGATCCTGTGGGCCGGCATCGGCGAACTGCAGAAGCTGCTCGTCATCTTCATCGGCTCGGTGTTCCAGATCATCCTGATGATCGCGGTCACCGTCGGCACGACGCGGCGCGATCTGGTCGAGGCGGCCTATACGCTGGGGGCCAGCGACCGCGGCATCATCCGCCGCGTGCTGTTGCCCTCCTCCGCGCCGGAGATTGCCGAGATCCTGCGGCTGGTGCTGGGCTGGGCCTGGACCTACGTCATCGTCGCCGAACTGATCGGCTCCTCCTCCGGCATCGGCCACATGATCACCGACAGCCAGGCGCTGCTCAACACCGGCCAGATCATCTTCGGCATCATCGTGATCGGGCTGATCGGCCTCGTCTCGGACTTCCTGTTCAAGGCGTTCAACGCGTGGCTGTTTCCCTGGAGGCTCGCATGACGATCCTCAAGATCGAACAGGTCTCGCGAACCTTTCCCGCGCGCCACGGCAACGCCCCGACCAAGGCGCTGGAGCCGACCGACCTTGTGATCGGCAACAACGACTTCGTCACCATCCTCGGCCCTTCCGGCTGCGGCAAGTCCACGCTGCTTCGCATCGTCGCCGGCCTCGATCGCCCGACCGGCGGACGCGTGGTGCTCGATGGACGCGAGGTGACCGGCCCCGGCGCCGACCGCGGCATGGTGTTCCAGTCCTACACGCTGTTTCCCTGGCTGACCGTGCGCGAGAACATCGCCTTCGGCCTGCGCGAGCGTGGCATGCCCGAGGCGGAGCGAAACAAGGTCGCCGATGCCTTCATCCGCCAGGTCGGTCTGTCCGGCTTCGAGAAGCATTGGCCAAAACAGCTCTCCGGCGGCATGCAGCAGCGCACCGCGATCGCACGCGCGCTCGCCAATGACCCCAAGATCCTGCTGCTCGACGAGCCCTTCGGCGCGCTCGACAACCAGACCCGCGCCCTGATGCAGGAGATGCTGCTCGGGATCTGGGAGCGCGACCAGAAGACCGTGCTGTTCGTGACCCACGACATCGAGGAAGCGATCTTCCTCGGCAGCCGCGTCATCGTCATGAGCGCGCGTCCCGGCCGCATCAAGGCCGAGATCAACGTGAACCTGCCGCATCCGCGGTCCTACAAGATCAAGACCACGCCCGAATTCGTCCAGTTGAAGGAACGGCTGGTCGAGGAGATCCGCACCGAGGCGTTGAAGGTTGCCGAACATGCCTGACTCTTTTTCGCGCGCAAACGGGATGCGCGTTCTCGCCGATCTCAATGCGCTCCGTGCCATCGGCGCCTACAAGACCGGCGTACACAAGCCGACCTTCTCCGAGCCGCACAAGCTTTCGCTGGATTGGCTGGTGCAGAATCTGCCCGACGCGGGCCTCACCGCCGCGATCGACGGCATCGGCAACGTCTTCGGCACCAGCGTAAAGCCGGGACCCAAGCTGCTCGCGGGATCGCATCTCGAAAGCCAGAACTACGCCGGCTGGCTCGACGGTCCGCTCGGTGTCGTCTACGCGCTCGAAGCGGCCCGCGTGCTCAACGGCGATCCCTCGCTCAAAGGCGCGATCGAAATTGCCGCCTGGTGCGACGAGGAAGGACACTTTGGGCACTTCCTCGGGTCGCGCTCCTATGTCGGGCAAGTGACCGAGGCCGACATCGATGCCGCATGCGACCGTACCAGCGGCCGCACCATGCGGGACGCGCTCGCCGACATGGGGCTCGCAGGACGACCGCGCATCACCGCGGAGCCGGGCCGGCATGTCGGATATCTGGAAGCGCATATCGAGCAGGGCGACACGCTCGAAAGCGGCCGCCTCGCGATCGGCGTCGTCACCTCCATCGTCGGCATCTGGCAGTACCAGATCAATTTCGTCGGTGAGCAGAATCACGCCGGCACCACCCGCATGGCTGCACGGAAGGATGCCGGGCTGGCGCTGGCAAAGTTCTGCGTCGCAATCGACCAGCGTTTCCCCGATAGCTGCGGCCCGCGCACGGTCTGGACCACCGGCCGCATCACGCTCGATCCGGGCGCGCCGAGCATCATTCCGGGTGGTGCCGAAATGCTGTTCCAGATCCGCGACGACGATCCATCGGTCATCGCGCGGCTGGAGGAGTTGCTGCGCACGATGGCGAACGAGGTCGGCGCGAACGGCCCCTGCACCGTCACCGTGGAAAAACTGCGTACCGGCGCGCCGGCCATGATGAACGCGGGCATCCAGGACGCGATCGAAGCCGCGAGCAAGGCGCTGGCCGGCGGACGGTCCATCCGCATGCCCAGCGGCGCCGGCCACGACGCGCAGATGCTGGCGACAATCATGCCCGCGGGCATGCTGTTCGTGCCGTCGATCGGCGGCATCAGCCATCACTGGACCGAGAACACCGCCGACGCCGACATCGTCACCGGCGCCCAGGTGTTCGTCGACGCTTGCCGGCGGATACTTGGAGGCTAGGCTCGTGTCCCGGACGCGCTGCAACGCGCATAGCGTGTCGAAGACGCGCGTAAACGCGCTTATGGCGTTGCTGCGCAGAGCCGGGACCCAGGGGCGACACGGTACAATGCGGAGACATGGGCCCCGGCTCTGCAGCGCACCGCAAGAGCGCTGCGCTGCGTCCGGGGCGCGAGAGCGGATATTCATCGCGTTCATTTTCCAATTGCAGACACAGCTCGCAGCCTCGCGGCGCGTTTCGCCCGAGCTTTGCTTCGTCATTCCACCCTCTATTCCAAGAGGGCGCAGGGAAGGCCGGGTGCTGACCTCGCACCCGCGGTCCGCTGCGCGAAAAGCACACGCAGGAAAACCGCACAGCAGCATACAGGTGGTGCCAATCACTCGGCCTTCCCTGCGCGATGGTTGGACGGCTTATGCCGTGCTCTCCCGGGAGCCGAGTTCTCTTTGGCCTCCCTCGCCTTCGCGAAAGTCACCGGCATCGCGCCGGTTGACGCAGATGCCGCATCCGCCAGGGCTTGACCGTAGCAACGACGGCCAGGACCACACGGTTTTGCCGTACGCACGGCCCGCCATTTCGCCGCAGTTTTTCCAGCCCTGTCGACGGAGCCGGAAACTTACAGACGAGACGAACCTAACAGCGCCGCTCGTCGGAACGAAGCCATGGGCTCACGGAGAGCAATCCGCCCTGCCCTTGGCCTCTCGCACCCGAACGCTGCCGCGTCCACCGCAAGCCCGGCTCGCGAACGTGACGACCACAAGATCGCCCCTCAAGGATGAGCCGGGATGGGCGACATATACGTCATTTCCGAATTTCGGTAAAGTGGAATATTTTTACGCGGGCGGATTGACAGAGGCGCGACACAGGCGAGGTCCCGTAGCCCGGATGGAGCGCAAGCGTAATCCGGGAAGGTGCGAAACACGGCGCGAGCGGCCCCGGATTGCGCTGCGCTCCATCCGGGCTACGAAGCCTCACTCCTTGGTTCGCACTGGCGTTCCGGCCGCCCAGGGGCCGCCTGCGACACTTCGAGTCCGCCGCGGACATAAAGACGCGACAATTGCGAGGCTTGTCGATTGCCCCTGCCCTGATTCCCCCTCCCCGGAGTTCCCATGTCTTCTGCCGACAGGCCAGCGACACGCCTTGCGACCAGGCTTGCCTTCCTCGTCGCGGGCTTCGGCATCTCGTGCTGGGCACCGCTGGTGCCGTTCGCGAAGGCGAGGCTCGCCGTCGACGACGGCATCCTCGGACTGCTCCTGCTCAGCCTCGGCATCGGCTCGGTCATCGCGATGGTTCTGACCGGCGTGCTGAGCGCGCGCTATGGCAGCAAGCCGATCATCATTGCGGGCGGGCTCGCTCTTGCCCTGGTCCTGCCTCTGCTGACAATCGCGAGCTCGCCCATGACGCTGGCGCTGGCACTGCTCGCATTTGGCGCCGCGCTTGGCTCCATCGACGTCGCCATGAACATCCACGCGGTTGAGGTGGAGCGCGCCGCGGGACGTCCGCTGATGTCCGGCTTCCACGCGCTGTTCAGCATCGGCGGCTTCGCCGGGGCCGCGCTCATGACCGCACTGCTCTCGCTGCAACTCGGTGCGCTCGCTTGCACGCTGATCTGCTCCGTCCTGATGCTGATCGCGATGCTGGCAGCCTGGCCGCGGCTGCTTCGCTCCGTGCAGGTGCAGGAAGGACCGCTGTTCGTGCTGCCGCATGGCGCCGTGCTCCTGCTCGCGCTGCTTTGCGCCATCACCTTCCTGGTCGAAGGCGCGATGCTTGATTGGGGCGCGTTGCTCGTCATCGGGGCGGGTCTCGTTTCCGAAGCGCAAGGCGGGATCGGCTACATCGTGTTCTCGGTCGCGATGACGATCGGGCGGCTCGCCGGCGACGCCGTCGTCGCACGCATCGGAGACCGCACGACATTGTTCTGGGGCAGCCTGATTGCGATCGCGGGTTTCGTGGTCCTGCTCACCGCTCCCCTCGTGGCGGTCGCCGTAGGCGGCTTCCTGCTCATCGGCCTCGGCGCATCGAACCTCGTGCCGGTGCTGTTCCGCCGGGCGGCGAGGCAGACGGTGATGCCCACCGGGCTCGCCGTCGCGGCGATCACGACCGCCGGCTACGCCGGCGTTCTCGTCGGCCCCGCCGGTGTCGGCTTCGTGGCACGTCTTGGCGGATTGCCGGTGGCGTTCTGGCTCCTGACCGCGCTGATGGGCCTCGTCACGCTGACGGCGCGTATTGTTACGCGCGCCGACAGCTGAGCGGCCTCACAAATTGCTCAGCCCGATCGATTTGATCAGGGGCGCGAGGCTTGCGGATGTGGCCTCCACGATGCGCTGGAATTTGTCCGGGCTTGAATCGTCGTCCGGCTCCATGCCCTGGGCGCGATAGCTCGCCAGAAGCGCCGTATCGGCCATGGCGAGCCGCGTCGCCTGCCCGATCCGGTCGATGATCGCATCGTCGGTGTGCTTGGGTGCGAACAGACCGAACCATCCCTCATACCGGATGCCGGGCATGCCGGATTCGACGGCGGTCGGGATCTCCGGCGCGCCGCTCAGCCGCGTTTCGGTGGTGACCGCGAGCAGCCTGACTTTCCCCGCTTGGGCCAGCTGCTGCAATTGAACGGACATGACGGCAATGACGAGCGATATCTGGCCGCTGACGAGGTCGTTGGTCGCCTGCGCAATGCCCCGATAGGGCACGTGGACGATGTCCAGCGCGCCGGCCTGCTGCTTGAAGGATTCGCCGACCAGATGGTTTCCGGTGGCGATCCCCGGCGTGCCATAGGACAGCTTTCCTGGATTGGCTTTCGCATAGGTGATCAACTCGCGCAGGTTTGCGGCAGGCACCGAAGGATTGACGGCGAAAACCAATGCGCTGTTGATCAGGCGGTAGATGGCGCGGAAATCGCCAACGGAATATCCGGGATTCGCCGACGTCATGGGAATGATGACCTGCGTGCTGCCGTTGCCGAGCAGCAGCGAATAGCCGTCGGGCTCCTCACGCGCGACCGCCGCGGTCCCGATGGCGCCGCCCGCGCCGCCGATATATTCGACGAAGGTCGGCCCGAGCAGCGACGACATCTTGTCCACCCAGGGGCGCGCGATCTGGTCACCCGATCCGCCGGCTCCGTAGGGAATCACCAGGCGAATGGGACGAGACGGATAGTCGGCGGCTTGTCCGCTGCGGGGAAGCGCGGCGAGCGCCGCTGCGCTTGTCAACGCGTGCACGAACTGTCGCCGCGTGAAAGAGGCCATGCTGGAAATTCCGGAAGTCGGCAGTCAATGTGGTGGCGGGACCGGCTCCCGGACGATGCCATCGCAGCAATCCGGCATGACAGTCAATGCTCCATCTGGGCGAGCCCCGGCGTCACCGCATTGTCACATCGGCCTAACTCTTTACTTTCCAAGCGTTATTCGGCGAGCGCGCCGACCCAAGCCGTCCACGCAGGGCTGCCAGCCCTGCCCACTGCTTTCGGCCAGTTTACTGTACGCCTCGTTCTGGTAGACGAGAAAGTAATACCTTTTGACTCCCTTCGAGGGGGCGATGGCGCGTGCCAGATCATAGCGAAGACTCGGCCATTTCCTTTGGGCCATTTCGACTGTTTCCGAAGTCCCGACTCTTGGAGAAGGAGGGCTCGCCGCTTCATGTCGGCGGCCGCGCGCTCGACATTCTCATCTTCCTTGCAGGACGCCCCGGAGAAGTCGTCGACAAGAGAGAGCTCGTCAAGCGCATCTGGGCCGGCGTTAATGTCGACGAGGGCAGCCTGCGCTTTCACGTCGCGGCGCTACGCAAGGCACTCGGCGACACCGGCAAGTCGGCCCGTTACGTCGTCAACGTGCCCGGCCGAGGCTATTGTTTTGTCGCCTCGTTCGCTCAAGCAGCTGCGCCGGCCGCACCGCTCCCGGCCGAAGCCGCTCCTCCCCGCTCGCTGCCCGCTCAGCTCACGAGGATGGTCGGCCGGGAAGATGTCATCGAGAAGATCTCGAACGGACTTTCGCTCTATCGCTTCATGACCGTCGTCGGCCCGGGCGGTATCGGCAAGACCTCGGTCGCGGTCACCGTCGGGCATCGCCGTTCCCAGGATTTCGCCGGGCGAGTCTTCTTTGTCGATTTCGGTCCGCTGAGGGATGCCAGTCACATCGCGACCACCATTGCTTCGGCGCTCGGACTGACCATCAGCGCGGAGGATCCGACGCCGGCCCTGCTGACGTTTCTCAAGACCGGCCCGGCCCTTCTGATCTTCGACAGTTGCGAACATGTGCTGGACAATCTGGCGCCGCTCGTCGAGCGCATCGTTCGCGAAGCACCGCAGCTTCGTGTTCTCGCAACCAGCCGCGAGTCGTTCCGGAGCGAAGGCGAGCGGATTTTCCGGCTGTTCCCGCTGGATTGTCCGCCCGAGCGCGAAGGGCTTGCCGTCGACGAGATCCTTGCCTACCCTGCGGCTCAACTCTTCGTGGAGCGCATTGCGCAGAGCTCGGGCCCGTTCCAGCTCAGCGCGGAAGAGGCCCCCCTCGTCGCGAGCATCTGCCGGCGCCTCGACGGCATCGCGCTGGCGATCGAGCTCGCGGCGGGCCGCGTCAATGCTTACGGCATCGCCGGGACGGCAACTCTGCTCGACAGCCGCTTTTCGCTGCAATGGCGGGGACGGCGCACCGCCGTGCCACGGCACCAGACGCTCGCAGCGGCTCTCGACTGGAGCTACGACCTTCTGCCTGCCGCGGAGAGCGCCACGCTGCGACGCCTGTCGGTCTTTGCCGGGCCTTTCGCGCCGGAGGCGGCTGCGGCGGTCGCGTCCGGTGACGGCCTCAACGCATCCGAGACTCTCGAAGCAATCGACAGCCTGGTAACCAAGTCGCTAATTTCGCCGTCCGGCTCGCGGACGCTGCGCTATCGGCTGCTCGACACCACGCGCACCTATGCATACGGAAAACTCAACGAGCTCGACGAAGCCAGGCAGTTCGCGCGGCGTCATGCCGAGCATTTTCGCGATTTATTCGAGCGCGCGGAGGCCGATATTTCGACGCCGCTGCCCGAATGGCTGAGCATCTATGGCGCGGAGCTGGACAATGTGCGTGCGGCGTTGGACTGGGCGTTCGGGCCCGACGGCGAGGCGAGGCTCGGTGTCGCGCTGACGGCGGCCGCGGTCACCCTGTGGGTGCGTCTCTCGCTGTTCGCGGAATGCCGTGAGCGCAGCAGAACGGCCCTCGCGGCGCTCGGAGACACCGCCGACGACGACCGCATCCGCATGCAGCTCCTGTCGGCGCTCGGCTGGTCGCTCATGTATGGCGAGGGTCGCGCGCGGGAGGCGCGACCGATCCTCGATACGACCCTCGAGCTGGCTGACAGGCTCGACGACAAGGATTTCAGGCTGCGCGCGCTCTGGGGCTTGTGCATCGACCAGTTCAACAACGGACAGTTCGGCAAGGCCCGTGCGCTCGCCGATCGCTTTGCGAACGCAGCTGCGAACTCGTCCGACAGGACCGATGTCATGCTGGGCGACCGGCTGATGGCCGTGGCGCTGCACTATCTCGGGGATCAGAACGAGGCTCGGCTGCGCATCGACCGGGTCAATGCATCGCTGCATGTACTGGCGGAGAAGCCGAAGATCTTCCCGCTCGATCTGAGAATCTCGACGCAATATTTTCGGGCTCGCATCCTGTGGCTTCAGGGCCTGGCCGATCAGGCACAGGCCCTCACGGCCAGAAACATCGAGGAAGGCCGCGCCAATGGCCACGCGCTGACCTTCTGCAGCGTACTCGGACAAGCCGCCTGTCCGATCGCCTTCTGGTCCGGCGATTTCGACGCCGCGGAGCGTCACGGCATCGAGCTGCTCGAACACACCGAGCGCCACGCCATCCGGCTGTGGGGCCTGTGGGCACGGGCCTTCAACGCCGCAGTCATGGTCAGGCGCGGCGACGTCACGACCGGCCTGCCGCTGCTGCGCGAGGAGCTCAATCGCGCCGGCGATGCGCGCTTCCTGCCGCGCTTTCTACCCCTGCTCGGCGAGCTCGCCGCGTGTTCCGGAGAGGCCGACCAGGTCGATCGCGGGCTCGACGTGATCGAGGATGTCCTGACCCGCTGCAACGACCGGCAGGAGCTCTGGTATCTGCCGGAGCTGATCCGCATCAAGGGAGAGTTGATGCTCAGGAGCGCCCGGCATTCAGAGGATGCCGAGACGGGCTTTCGCGAGGCCATGGACATTGCCGTCCAGCAAGGCGCGCGCTTCTGGGAGCTGCGAAGCGCGGTCAGCCTGGCGCGGTTGATGATCGGGGCTGGCCAGAGCGCGAACGCTCTGGCGGTTCTCGATCATGTCTGCGGAGCGTTTGCCGAGGGCTCAGACTTCGTCGATATGCGCGTTGCCCGCGATCTGGTCGCGCAATTGCGAACCTGAACGCGCGCTCACTAGCCTAGCCTGCCGCTGCAGCCCCGCGCCGCGGCAGCTTCCAGTCGGGGCGGATGAAGTGGCAGGTGTACCCGTCAGGATAACGTTCGAGATAATCCTGATGCTCCGGCTCGGCTTCCCAGAACTCGCCCGCGGGCGCGACTTCGGTCACGACCTTGCCAGGCCAGAAACCGGAGGCCTCGACGTCTGCGATCGTATCCCCGGCGATGCGCTTCTGTTCGTCGCTCGTATAAAAGATCGCCGAGCGATAGCTCGTGCCCAAATCATTGCCCTGACGGTTGAGCGTGGTCGGATCGTGGATCTGGAAGAAGAATTCCAGCATGGTCCGAAAGCTGGTCTTGGCGGGATCGAAGGTGATCTCGATCGCTTCGGCGTGGCCTTCGTGATTGCGGTAGGTGGCATTCTTCACCGCGCCGCCGGTGTAGCCGACGCGGGTGGCGACCACGCCCGGCTGCTTGCGGATCAGATCCTGCATGCCCCAGAAGCAGCCTCCGGCTAGAATTGCGCGTTCCGTTGTCATATCACCACTCCCGATTGATCCGTCTGTCCGTTCTGCATCCGTCGCATCCTATGCTTTTGGCGGCCGAGCCGAAAGCCGGGCATTTGTCCATCCAGTTCCTCTCATGGAGGCCAAAGCTTCCAGAACCGGATGGAGACACAATGAAAGCGCGCCCTACGTCAGTTTAGCGTCGAGCGTGATCGCGGCGTTGAGAACTTTCGACACCGGGCAGTTCTTCTCGGCCTCGCCGGCAATCCTGGCGAAACCTGCGTCGTCGAGGTTCGGCACCTTGGCACGCAACGTCAGCGCCGATTTGCTGATCTTGAAACCCTTGCCTTCCGGCTCGAGCGTGACCGCGGCTTCCGTCGAGAGTTCGTCCGGCGTGAAACCGGCGAGTTGCAGGCCGAAGGCCAGCGCCATGGTGAAACAGCCGGCATGGGCCGCAGCGATCAATTCCTCGGGATTGGTGCCCTTCTCGTTCTCGAAGCGCGTCTTGAACGAATAAGGTGTTGCGGCGAGCACGCCAGATTCACTCGATAGCTGACCAGTGCCATCGCGGCCGGTGCCCTTCCAGACTGCTGTTGCCTTGCGGATCATCTCAATTCTCCTTGCTGATTTTTTTAGCACCGGCACTCGATACCGGACGAAAGCGACATTGGCACGGCCGCCTGTCGCCATTCCAACCGGTCGAACGCCGTAACAGTTCCGCTAGCCACCGATCTGTCCGACGTGGAAGCCGAGCCGGTTCTCGACGTCGCCAGCGCGGTGGAAACCGCGCGCCATCAGCGCCTTGATGCGGGCCTGGCTCGCGGGGCGGTTGAGCGAAGCCAGGAAGGCGTCCCATTCCGGCTTGATCTCGACATCCGGCGGCAGGCTCGCGACGTCGACGAGGCGCTTGGTCTCGGCAATCGCCTCCTTGTCAAAGGACGCGATGCGCATGGCCAGCGCCTCGACGAAGCCGTCGAGCTCGGCATCCGGCAACGACCGGTTCACATAGCCGTAACGTTCGGCGAGATCGCCGTGGATGTCGTCGGCGCCGAGCAGAACTTCGAGCGCACGGCCGCGGCCCATCAGGCGCGGCAATCGCGCCATCGGCCCGCCGCCGGGCACCAGGCCCGCACCGACCTCCCATTGCGACAGGATCGCCTTTTCGCGGCTGGCAAAGCGCATGTCACTCGCGAGCGCGAGCTCGCTGCCGACGCCGGTCGCGCGGCCCCTGATGGAGGCAATGGAGACGACCGGCGCGCGGCTGAGACGCACCAGCATGTCGGGCAGTGCCTGCAGGCCGGTCGGCTCGGGCGGGATACGAAGCGAATCCTCCAGCGGCGCGAGGAAGTCGTAGTGGGTAATGAAGAAGCCCTCGACGGCGCTGTCGAACACCACGACCTTCACCTCAGGATCGGTCTCGATCGCCGTGACGACGTCGTCGAGAAGCGGGAGCTGCTTGGGGCCGAAGATATTGACCGGGGGCATGTCGAAGGTGACACGCCAATAGGACGGCAGCCGACGTTCCAGGCGGATTTCGTTGGTCGTGAAGGTGCGTTCGGGGCGGTTCATGATTGGATTCCTGGTCTGTGGGGAAAGAGGGGAACGCGCGGAAGTGCGCGTCCCCGCAGGTCTCAGATCGACTGACGCAGCGGTCGGAAGGCGGCGCGCATTTCCGCGCAGAACAACGCTGGCTGCTCCCACGCCGCGAAATGGCCGCCCTTGTCGAGGCGGTTGTAATGCATCAGCTTCGGATAGGCCTTCTCGGTCCAGCTGCGCGGGGCGGCGTAGATCTCGTCCGGGAAGACGCTGACGGCGACCGGGATCTTGATGTGCTTGGGCTCGAAGAACACCAGCTTGTTCTCCCAGTACAGCCGCGCCGAGGACACCGCGGTGTTGGTGAGCCAATAGAGCGTGATGTTGTCGATTACGTCGTCGCGCGACAGCCCTTCCGTCTTGCCGTCGAACACCCGAGCAATCATCGCGGTGCTGCGCGCATCATGGTCGAGCATCCAGGACGCGAGGCCCGCCGGCGAATCCACCAGGCCATAGAGCGTCTGCGGCCGGTTCGACATCTCGATCGCGTAACCGAGACCGTGCTTGTAGAAGTCATCGAGCTGATCGTAGGCGTAACGCTCGTCGGCCGAGAGGTTCGACGGCCGCGATCCGCCGGGCTGAAGCGCCCTGGCGATGTCGTCCGGAACGGTCGCGGGCATGTTGGTGTGGATGCCGAGCAGCTCGGGCGGCGCCATCACGGCCATCTGCTCCGTCACGGCATTGCCCCAATCGCCGCCTTGCGCGACATAGCGGTTGTAGCCGAGCCGCTTCATCAGCACGGTCCAGGCGCGCGCGACGCGCTGAGGGTCCCAGCCCAGCTCCGTCGGCTTGCCGGAGAAGCCGTGACCGGGCAGCGAGGGGATCACGAGATCGAAGGCGTCCGCCGCCGTCGCGCCATGTGCGGCGGGGTCGGTGAGCGGGCCGACGATCTTCATCTGCTCGATGATCGAACCGGGCCAGCCATGCGTGACGATCATCGGCAGCGCGTTTTCGTGACGCGAGCGAACGTGAATAAAGTGGATGTCGACGCCGTCGATCTCGGTGACAAATTGCGGCAAGGCGTTCAGCCGCGCCTCGATCTTGCGCCAGTCGTAGTCGTTCCGCCAATAGTTCACGAGCTGCTGCACCGTCTTCAGCTGCACGCCCTGCGATTGATCGGCAACGATCTCACGATCCGGCCAGCGCGTCGCCGCGAGACGGCGGCGAAGTTCGAGCAGATCCTGCTCGGGCACGCTGACGTGGAACGGGCGAACCGCGCCACTCACGCCAGCCTTGGCGGAATGCAGCGGCAGCAAGCTCGATACGCCTGCGGCAACCGCGGTCATCGCGGCCTGGCCCAACAGTTGACGGCGGTCTGGATTGAGAATGTCGGTACGTGCTTGCGTGGTCATGTTCGATCTCCCTGATTTTGGTCGGTGACGCTGACCGAATTCGACATCAACGCCTCGGTTCGTCATGCAGAGAGATTGGCGCAGGCCTTGGCAATTTGCTCGTTATGGGTTGTTAGACCGCGTTAGCGGTTGCGAGCCGCGCAACACAGAGGCGAGCGATCGGCGATCCACGAAGCTCGCGGCCAAAGCAACACGGCACGCGATGAACTCATTCATCGCGCGCCGCGTCGACTTGCATCAGTCGGAGAATCCGTGCTGTCCCACTCAGGACGGCAGCGGCTGGCCCGCCTGCTCGCGGACGATATAATCGGCGTACCAATCGGCCCAGTTCTCATCGTGCCCGCCGGTCCGCTTTTCGTGCTCGCCATGGGCCGCCGCCGCGCGGCGCACTGCCGCGGCCAGCGCAGCCTGCGAAGCGAATGTCGTACCGTCGCCCGCGATCCGTCCCGGCAATCGCGTCGTGACCTCCTGGAACAGCCAGCCATTGCCGTCGGGATCGCTGAACGAGGCATATGAGCCGTAGCTGCCGCGCTTCGGATCAGCACCGCTGACCCGAACGCTGCCGGAGAGATAAGGCTCGTCGGTTCCCGCGTGAACATCGCCGGCGCCATGGAATGGCGCGCTGACCTCGATGCCGCGGTCGAGCAGATCCTTTCGCGCCGCCTCCAGATCGGAGACGATCAGGTAAAGGCCTCGCACCGAGCCCGGCGCTGCCGCGGTCACGTTCCTGCCGAAGATCACCGAGCAGGCCGAGCCTGGCGGCGTGAACTGGATCACGCGCCAATCATCGCCGGAGGCAAAATCGGCGTCCAATCGCCAGCCGAGACGCGCGTAGAAGGCCTTGGCGCGATCGACATCGGACACGGGGATCACGATCACCTCGAGCCTCTGATCAACGCCACGCAATGTCGAACGCTTGTTCGCAGACTTGTTGGAAGGATCGGCCGCGGCGTCGCGGTCGATTTCGGTAGTGGCCATGTCGAACTCCCTGGGTTGGATCTAAGACGAACTTCAAGCAGCAGCGATCGGCATCACGATCGTTACGCGTGTGCCGTCTTCTCCCGCTTCGCCCTGCAGCCGGGCGTGAATGCTGCGTGCGAGTCCTTCGAGAATCCGGCTGCCGGTGCCCTGAAGCGGCCCGGTCGCGCCGATCCCGTTGTCTGTTACCGTGCAGAACCAGGCGCCATCGCGATTGGCCATGTCGATGCGGATCATTGCGTCATTCCTGTTCGGGAAGGCGTGCTTGGCCGCATTCGTCACCAGCTCCGTCAGCATCAGCGCAAGCCGGTGGCATTGCGACGCCGGCAGCGTGCCGTTCTCGATCGCCGCCTCGCAGCGGATGCCCGCTGGCTCCAGGACCGCCTCGGAAATCGCTCCGCACAGATTTTCGAAAAAGGCCGCCACCGGGATCGCCGTATGGTCGTCATTGTCGGACAGGAGTTGATAGAGCCTTCCGAAGGCGACGATCCGCCGCTCGAGCCGGTCCGCTGCAAGCGACACATCCCTGGTACCCGTTCGGGTGAAATCGCGGCGGACTGACGCACCCAGTATCGTCAGCGTGTTCTTCATCCGATGGTGGGATTCCCGCAGCACGAGCTCCCAGTCACGCGACTGATCGTCTAAACTGGCCACAAATTGAGATCGAACGACGTCGTCATTCGGCCGAGCATTGAAACCGGACATCGTAGCCTCCCCGTTGGAACTAACGCCAAACTCGGAACGGATACTGGATGCAGTTCGCGCGCATTGCTCGTTAGACGTTGCAAGATTCTGTTATGATGAGGGTACGACGACCGGACTCCGAGCCGTAAGCTTGGCCGTCAAGCACGCCGCCGGGTTGCCCGATCGCTTCGCAAGATGTTGGCGTTTAAGCCAATTTGATAGGGATCGCCGCGAGAGCCGGCCAATTGCCGGCGCCCCACGCGATTTCGCCACTTTCGGCCAGTTTACTCTGGGTTCCCTTCTGGTAGATCAAAGTGCAGAGTTCAGCTCTTTCACTGGAATGATTGGCCCGTGCCGGACACTAACGACCAGGATTCGGCCATTGCTTTCGGGCCATTCCGGCTGTTCGCAAAGACGCGGCTGCTCGAGAAGGACGGCGCCCCGGTTCACCTCGGCGGCCGTGCGCTCGACATTCTCGTTTTTCTCGCCGAGCGCGCCGGCGAGGTCGTGGACAAGCGTGAGTTGATCCGGCGGGTCTGGTCCGACGTGAATGTGGACGAAGGCAGCCTGCGCTTTCACATCACGACACTGCGCAAGGCCTTGGGCGATGCGGGCGAAGGCTCCCGCTACGTGGTCAACGTCCCCGGACGGGGTTATTGCTTCACGGCCGCGCTGCTCCGGGCCGCCCCGTCGGAGAACCGGACCAGCCTGCCCGTTGCTGGGCCGCGCTCGCTGCCCTCGCCGCTTTCGAAGATGATCGGGCGGGACGATGCGGTCGCGAAAATCTCCGCCGAGCTTGCGCAACATCGCTTCGTCACGATCGTCGGCCCCGGCGGGATCGGCAAGACTTCGGTCGCACTGGCGGTCGCGCATCGCGAGTTCCAGGCCTTCGACGGCCATGTGTGTTTTGTCGATTTCGGCGCACTGAGGGAGACCCGGCTCGTTGCGGGAACGATTGCGGCCGCGTTGGGCCTGACCGTCAATTCCGACGACCCGATGCCGGGATTGCTGACGTTCCTGCGCAACCGGCGGATGCTGCTGGTCTTCGACAGTTGCGAGCACATCCTCGACGATCTCGCCCCTCTCGCCGAGCGTATCGTCCGGGAAGCGGGCGGGCTGCATATTCTCGCCACCAGCCGCGAATCCTTCCGCGCCGAAGGTGAGCGTGTCCATCGGCTGTTTCCACTGGATTGCCCGCCACAGCGCGACGGACTCGGCATCGCCGACATCCTTGCCTATCCCGCAACTCAGCTCTTCGTGGAACGCATTGCAGAGAGCCTCAGCGAATTCGAGCTCAGCGAAGAGGATGCGCCGCTTGTGGCCGATATCTGCCGTCGGCTCGACGGCATCGCGCTCGCGATCGAGCTCGCGGCCGGGCGTGTGAACGCCTATGGCATTGCCGGGACCGCCTCGCTGCTCGACAGCCGTTTCTCGTTGCTCTGGCGCGGGCGGCGCACCGCTGTCCCGCGGCACCACACCCTGAGTGCGGCGCTCGCCTGGAGCTATGATTTGCTGCCGCCAACCGAAAGCGCAACACTGCGCGGATTGTCGGCGTTCGTCGGGCCGTTCACGCTGGAAGCCGCGCTTGCGGTTGCATCCTGTCAGGGCATCGGCGAGGCAGAAGCCGCCGAGGCGATCTCCAATCTACTTTCCAAATCGCTGATCGCGACCTCGCCTGCGGAGCGGCGGCTGCGCTATCGCCTGCTCGACACCACACGTGCCTTCGTCGCGGACAAGCTCGTCGAGAACGGCGACGCTGACCGCGTCGCACGCGCCCACGCCGAATATTTCCGCGACTTCCTGCGCGACATCGCCGTCAAATCCACGGGCATGCAGACGGCGGGCGGCTTCCTTCCCTATGCCGACCACCTGCCCAATGTCCGGGCCGCGCTGACCTGGAGCTTTTCAGATGGCGGGGACCGAACGATCGGCGTGGATCTGGCGGCATCAGCGGCCCAGTTCTTCCTTGAGCTGACATTGCTGACGGAATGCTACCGCTGGATTCAACAGGCGCTGGCGTCCCTCGACGCGAGCGCGGTGGATGGCCGCAATGAAATGATCTTGCAGGCGGCGCTCGGCGTCTCCGCGATGTTCACGCAGGGCAATACCGAAGCGGTCCGCTCGGCATTCACGCGCAGTCTCCAGCTTGCCCGGGAGCTCCAGGATCTGCACTGGCAGCTCTGGCTGCTGCGCGGACTACACATCTACCTCACCAGGGTCGGGGATTTTCACGGAGCGCTCGGAACCGGCGAACAGGGCGAGAGCGTCGCGCGGAAGCTGAACGATCCTGCCAGCACGCTGAACGTCGAATGGATGTTGGGCGTCGCGCATCATTTGATCGGCAACCAGGACAAGGCGGTGCAGCTCTGCGAGAGCGCGATGCTGCATAATCCCGGCTCGCAGCGGCTGAATATCGGGCATCTCGGCTATGACGACCGCATCGTCGCACTGGTGGCGCTGGCGCGCGGGCTTTGGCTCACCGGCCGGCCCGATCGTGCGATCGAGGCGTCCCGATACACCATTCGCGAAGCCGAGCTGCTCGAACAGCCGCTCACTCTCGGTATTTCCTTGATCTGGACCATCTACGTGTTCCTCTGGGTCGGCGACTTGGCCAATGCGGAAATCCTGATCGAGCGACTGATCGATCATTCCGCGCGGCACTTCCTCGGGCCCTATCATGCGGTCGGCATCGGCCAGAAGGGTGAGCTGCTGCTTCGCCGCGGCGACGCCGCCGCCGGCATCGAGCATCTCCGCCGCAGCCAGGCTACGCTGTACGCGACGCGACACCGGATCATGACCACGGTGTTTGCGACCGCGCTCGCGGAGGGACTCGTGGCGCAGAACCTGGCCGACGAAGCCTTGCAGACCATCAATGGTGCCATCGCGGAAATCCCCGCTCACGGTGAATCCTTCGACATGCCCGAGATGCTCAGGGTCAAGGGCGACATCCTCGCCCGGTCGGGCAATGCCGCGGAGGCCGAAAGCTGTTTCCGGGACTCGCTCGATCTGTCACGCCGCCAATGCGCGCTCGGCTGGGAGCTGCGGGGGGCCATCAGTCTCGGCCGGGTCTGGCGCCAGGCCGGAAAAGCCGGAGACGCACGCGCCCTGCTCGCCCCGCTGGTCGCGCGCTACCAGGAGGGCCTCCAGACCCGTGATCTCGTCGCGGCCAGGGAGCTCCTTGCGGCGCTGAATTGACAATATCTTCAACGGGATACCACAAGAATTTCCGCTCGCAACTCCTAACAAATTCTAACACGCCAAGCCGCATCCGCCCCGCCATGGTGGTGGCACTTCATGGTGGATATGGCGGGACATGGCGCTTCTTGACGATGTAATTGATGCCAGCGGCGGAATGGCCCGCTGGAATAGCTTGAGCCGGTTCACGCTTCACCTCTCCGTCGCCGGAACGCTGTTCTCCAGCACCGGACATGCCAGCGAATTCAAGGACGTGACGGCGGAGGGCTCGACCCGCACGCAGTCGGTCCGCTTCACCGGCATCACCGGAGGCGAACACTCCGGCTCTTTTCAGCCGGACGCGATCACGATCGAAAGCCTCGAGGGTGAGATCCTGCGGACCTGGCGCAATCCAAGCCTTGCGTTCACCGAGGCCGGTTCGCCCACGCTGGTGGACGAACTGCATCTCGTCTTCTTCTGCGGCGTCGCGATCTGGAATTATCTGACCAATCCATTCCTGCTCGCTCATCCCGATGTCGTGGTGGAAGAACTGCCACCATGGCAGGAGAACAACGAGTCATGGCGGAGGTTGCGGGCGCAGTTCCCGCCGGGCCTGATCACGCTCGCGCCCGAGCAGATCTTCTATTTCGACGACAACGCGTTGCAACGGCGGACCGATCACGATCTCTTTGGAATGAAGGTCGCGCATTACTCCTGGGCCCATGACAGCTTCGGCGGCATTGTGGTGCCGACACTCCGACGCGCGCAGACGCTGCGGCCCGACGGAACCGTGGTCGCCAAGCCCGTGCTGATGGATGTCGAGATCTTTGACGCCGTCTTCGAGTAGCGGCACGCGCGATTCGCTTCGACTGGTCAGGTCGCCGGCTCGTTCAGCATGCCCCGTGCAGCAATGAGATCGGCGGTCTCGAACCCTTCCGAGAACCGGGCATAGGTTTGAGCGAGCTGTTCGAGCGGACTTTGCCCGCGCTGCCGGACTCGAAGCCGCGCCAGCGACATCTCGGCTCGCAGCCGCCAGGACAATGCGCCCTGCTGTTCGGCGAGCGAGATCGAGGCGACAAGATCTGCCTCGGCCGCGTCGAGATTGCCGCCATGGGCCTCCAGCTCTCCCCGCAGACGGAGCAGCTCGGGCATGTCGAAGGCGCCGCCTTCCTGCTCGACCCGCACAATGGTTTCGTGAAGAACCTGAATGCCTTCCGCCAACCGTCCCAAGGTGACCAAACCTTGGGACAGATCCGCGGCGAACGCCGAGGCATAGAGCTCGTAGCGATCGGCGTGCAGGCGTGGAAGCGCACTCCGCATCAGGTCGACGCCGCCGGCGACCTCGCCTCGAGCGATCATGCTCTGCGCCCGAAAACCCGCAGCGACGGCTTCGTAGGGCACGAGTCCGTGCATGCTCGCATGCGCGGCCAGACGACCGGTCATGGCCTCGACTGACGACCAGTCGCCGAGCCAGCCGAACACCGAAGCGGACCAGCATAATGCGATACAATGCATGACCACGTCATGCGGCGCTGAAGCGCCGACAAGCGGCCGGACGCATTCAAGCGCGCGATCGGGAAAGCCGCGCAGCCATAGCACACGCGCAAGCGGAATCTGCGGTGTGCGTGAATAGGCGAAGTGCCCGGGTTGGGTCCCGCGGAGCGCAGCGTCGTCGCGCAGGCCCTGGTCGAGATGGGCTTGCGCCTCGGCCTGATCTCCGGCGAGGTGATATGACACGCCGAGCAGCGCTTTGCTCCCGGCGATGCCCGCGGTATCGCCGATCACGCGGGCAATCCGCTCGGCGTGAAGCGCAGTCGGCACCAGATGCCGATAGCGACCGGTCCGGCGGTAGAACATATTGAGCCGGGACAGCAACCTGAATGTGTTGGCGTGATCGGAAAGCGCTTCCGCTATCTCCAGCCCGCGCCTGAGCGCCGCTTCCGCCTGCTCGCTGTTGCGCTCGGTAAACATGAAGGCGTGACCGAGCGTCGACTGAAGTTCGAGCTCCCATGCGCCGCCCCGGTCGGCCTCGTCGAGCATTGTGAGTGCGCGATCGGACCAGATGCGCGCCTCGTTCAGCAAATTGAGTTCGACGAACAGCCTTGTGCAGCTGCCGGCGAGCGGCACGCGCAAGCCGGCGCCCTCGTCGTTGGCATAAATCCATTGCAGCGCAGCGCGGGCATCGGCGAGCAGGCTCGCGCGTTCCTGCAATCGCGACGCATGATCGCTGCCCTCCTTGTCCTTCATGCCCGCTTCGAGCGTGCATTGAACATAGAGAGCGTGACGGTGCGCGATCTGCGCCAGCTGTCCGCCGTCGGCCAATTTTTGCAGGGCATAGGCACGCGTTGCGTCGAGCAGGCGATAGCGCCGCGATGCGCCGTCCGGCTGGGTGAAAACCAGCGACTTCACCACGAGTTGCTCCAGCGCCTCGACGACCCGATCCTCCGGCATCTCCGCCCCGGCCGCGACTGCTATCGCGCCCTTCAACGTGAAGTGACCTGCGAAGACGGCGAGGCGCTGAAACACGATCCGCTCGCTCTCGCCGATCAGACCGAAACTCCAGTCGAGCGTGGCGCCGAGTGTCTGCTGCCGCGGCGGCGCCGTCCGCCGCCCGCGCCATTCGAGCTGCAGCCGGTTGTCGAGCAGCGCCGCCATCTCGCGCAGTCCATAGAGACCGACGCGTGCGGCAGCCAGCTCGATCGCCAGCGCGATGCCATCGAGCTTGCCGCAAATCCGGGCCAGGACTTCGGCATCCTCGTCGGTGATGTCGTCGCGATGCCCCGCCGCGACGGCCCGATCGACGAACAGGCGCACAGCGGGATAGGCCAGCACCTCGCCGGCACTGAGGCGGGTGCCTTGGGGCGGCCCCGGGAGCGAAACGAGCTCGAAAATCTGCTCGCCTTCCACCAGCAGCGACTCACGGCTGGTTGCGAGGATGACGATGCCCGGCGCCTCCCGGTAGATATTTTCTGCAAGACGCGCGACCTCCTCGATGACGTGCTCGCAGCTGTCGAGCACGAGAAGCAGCCGCCGGCCGCGTAGGAAATTGACGATGCTGGCCGAGGGATCATCGTGGTGCACGACGAGCCCCAACGCGGCAGCAACCGTGCTCGCGACCAGGGCCGCGTCCTTGAGCGGACCAAATTCGAGGAAATGGACGTTGCCGTCGAACCTTTCGCACATCTCGTGCGCGAGCGCGGTCGCAACGGTGGTCTTGCCGATGCCGCCCGGCCCTCGCAGCGTGACGAAGCGATCGCGGAGCAAGCGCGCCGCCAACTCGGCCACAGCGTCCTCCCGCCCGACCATCCGGTCCAATCGGCGCGGCAGCGACGGTGGCGGCGAGCCCCTTACAGGCGCACGCGACGCCGGCGCAGACACCTCCGCGCGCTCGCCACGCCGCACGGGCGCGACGAAGCAATAGCCCCGGCCCGGAATGGTGGTGATGTAGCGGGCACCATCCTTTCCGTCGCCGAGCACCTTGCGTAGCTCCGCAACGTGGACGCGCAGGCTGATCTCCTCGACGGAGAGCCCGGACCACGCATAGCCGAGAATCTCGTCCTTCGGGACCACTTCGCCGGCGCGGCTGACCAGCAGGCGCAAAATATCCATCGCGCGGCTGCCGAGCCTGACCGGCAAGCCATCCTTCTCCAGCAGCCGCGACCGAAGCGAAAATGGCCCGAACGCGACGGTATCGAAATCGAGCATCGTCGCGGCCTCGCTGCCGCGGGGGCCGTGTCCCGCCGAGAGCTCGGTCACTTCTGACTCATCCTGACAGCTGCTCCATGGAAATGCGGCGTGACTATACCCGGCACTGGTGCGAGGTCCAGCGAGGGCACCGCACAGAACTCACACCGCCGCATCGATCTCCACGGGATGTTCTGCGCTCTCCGAGTCGGGTCGGAGATGCGCAAATATCTGATAAAATTTGAAAAAAGGACGCTTCCTGAGACGGGATGTCGCACCTGATGCGGTCCCACAAAAACTAACACATCCTAATCACCACTAACGAGCTTGCAGCGCAGCTCACCCCTATCCTCTCACCATGGAAAACGCGGGGCTTTGCGCGTTTGCTGGTCGCAAACAGCGGAGAAAGCCCGGAGAGGACGAACGATGTTGACCAATTTGCAGGCGGCTGATGCCTGGATTGAATTTCCGGGCGGCTCGGGGGATTGCGAGATCCCCCAGGCAACACAGGCGATCATTCGGGAGCGTCAATGGCGTCAGATCGGTCCGCGCACGGGGGCGGCGGCCGAGGACATCGCGATCTCGCGATGGGAAGACCCGCGGAGCACCTCGTCGCACCAGGCGACGACCCCTGAGGATCGGTATTTCGTCGGCATCGCACTGAAGGCCACGCGCGCGAAACTCACCCGGGATCGTCAGGTCATTTTCGACGGCACCATGCCCGCGGGCACACTGTATCTCACCGCGCCGTCGAATCCTGTCGCTGTGCAATTCCAGTCGCCATGCGCCTTCCTGCACTTCCACATATCCGCGGATCATTTTCCGGAGCAATCTTCGGCGACCGAAGGATTGAATGATCTCGTCCTGTTGCGCGACCCGCTCGCGGCCGAGCTTGGCAAGGCGCTGATCGAACTTGGCGACGCCGCGGACCGCGAGTTCACGCGCTGCATTGGCCAAACCCTTGCGATGCATCTGGCGCGCCTGGAATTGCCACGCGCCAGGGTCAATGCCTTGCCGAAATGGCGGCTGCGGCGGGTCGAGCAATATGTCGCCGATCATTTCCACCGCTGCATCAGCCTGTCCGAACTCGCCAAGGTCGCCGGCCTGTCCAGAATGCACTTTGCGGCGCAGTTCCGCGTCGCGACCGGTTACCGGCCCCGCGAATATCTGCTCAATCACCGGATCGAGCAGGCCAAGACGCTGCTGGCGACCACGGAACGGCCGCTGGCGGAGATTGCGCTTGCGGTCGGCTTCAGCACGCAGGCGCATTTTTCGACCGTCTTCAAGCGCATCAGCGACCAATCCCCGGCACGCTGGCGCCTCGCCAGCAAGGGCGAGCGGCGAGAGGTGCAAGCAGTGCCGCCGCGTCGTCCTTCTACGGAGAGGGGCTGGATCAGCGCAGCCGCATAAGCATCCGCTCGCGCCCTCATCCTCCCGGGCCTGCGAGCCACTCGGGGCCGCCCCTGCACCCCACACAGTGCGGCCCCTTTTTTTCTACACCGGATCGAAAGCCCGGATCGGCGGCAGATTGCCGGTGAACTTCTCGACCTCGACCGTCGTGAGCTGGCCGGTGCAGCCTTGCGCAAAGGACGAGGTGCCGACGTCGCGGGTGAGCACGTTCGGATTGCCGTGCACGCAGAGCGGCGCGTCGTCTTCGGGGTCCATCGGGTCGTACCACGCGCCGGTCGGGAGCTGGACCACGCCGGGCGCGATGCCGTCGGTGACGTGGACCGCGGCGAGACAGGCGCCCCGCGCGTTGAACAGGCGGATGATGTCGCCGTCCCTGATGCCGCGGGCATCGGCATCAACCGGGTTCATGCGCGCGACCTCGCGCCCGCGATGTTTGCTTTGAAGCGAATGTCCACCGAAATCGAGTTGGCTATGCAGACGCGTCACCGGCTGGTTGGCGACCAGAAAGCACGGCGCCGCCGGCTTGGGCATGTCGGACTTCTCCAGCCAGACCGGATGGCCCGGACAATCCGTATCGCCATGACCCGCGATCTTGGCGGAGAATATCTCGATGCGGCCGCTCGGCGTCGGCAGAGCGTGATTGACGGGATCGTCGCGGAAACGGCGCAGCCGGCCGCCGTCGTCGGGCTGTTGCGGCACGACCAGGCTGCCCCGCCGCCAGAACTCTTCGAAGCTCGGTGCCTCCAGGCCGCGCGCTTCGAGCGAGGCCCGGGTCGGCTCATAAAGATGTTCCAGCCACTGACGTGACGTCCGCCCCTCGGTAAAGGGTTCGCGCGCGCCGAGACGGTCGGCGAGATCGGCGAAGATCTCGTAGTCGTCGCGCGCGAGGCCGAACGGCTCGGCGATCCGGTGCATCGCGACCATCAGGGGATCGTTGCTGGAATAGCCGATGTCTTCGCGCTCGAGCGTCATGGTCGAGGGCAGCACGATGTCGGCATGCCGGGCCGTGGCAGTCCATGCGAGCTCGTGCACGACCAGCGTGTCGACTTTCGCAAACGCCTTGCGCAGGCGGTTGATGTCCTGGTGATGATGGAAGGGATTGCCGCCGGCCCAGTAGACGAGGCGGATATCCGGATAGGTGCGCGTCTCGCCGTTATAGCGATAGGTGCTGCCGGGATTGAGCAGCATGTCGGCGATGCGCGCCACAGGAATGAAATCGCGGACAGCGTTGCGGCCCTGCCCCAGTGTCGGCCCCGGCACGTCGTTGACGCGGCGGCCGTAATAGCCGATCGCCCCCAACGAATAGGCGTAACCTCCCCCGGAGAGGCCGATCTGGCCGAGCGCTGCCGCCAGCACCATGCCCATCCACACCGGCTGCTCGCCATGCTCGGCGCGCTGGAGCGAATGAGAGACGGTGATGAGCGCACGCTTGCCGGCGAGCCGGCGTGCCAGCTTGCGGATTGTGGCGGCGTCGACGCCGCAGATCGCGGCGGCCCATTCGGCGTGCTTGGGTTGGCCGTCGCTGTCACCGGTGAGATAGCGCAGGAAGACGGGCCATCCCTCAGTGTAGCGATCGAGGAAAGCCTGGTCGTGCAGGTTTTCCGCGACCAGCGTATGAACGATGCCGAGCATCAGCGCGGTGTCGGTCCCGGGCACGCATGTCATCCATTCGGCGCCGGCTTCGACGGGCAGGTCTTCGCGCAACGGACTGACCAGGATGAACTCGCAGCCGCGGCGGCGCGCAGCTTCCATCGCGCCGCGCTCGACATGCTTGCTGATCGAGCCGCCGGCGACCATCGAGTTCTTCAGCGCCATGCCGCCGAACGCCAGCACAATGTCGGTGTCGGCCGCGATCTGCTCCCAGGTGACGTTGCGCTTGGTGATGTCCTCGTAACCGCAGAGGATCTGCGGCAGCAGCACCGAGGACGCGCCGGAGGAATAGGAGTTCACCGAGCGCACGTAGCCGCCCAAGGCGATGTTGAGGAAGCGATGCACCTGGCTCTGGGCGTGGTGGAAGCGGCCCGCGCTTGACCAGCCATAGGAGCCGCCGAACACCGCGCCGGGGCCGCGCGTGTCACGGATGCGTGCCAGCTCGTCGCCGAGCAGATCGAGCGCCTTCTCCCAGCTCACGGAGACGAATTCGTCGCGGCCGCGGCGATGATCGGGACCAGGACCGCGTTCGAGCCAGCCGCGGCGGATCGCGGGTTGGGTGATGCGCGCCTGATGGCGCAGCGCGCCGGGAAAATTGTCGATGATGCGGTTCGGATCGGGATCGCCCGCATACGCCCTGACCTCGAGCCCGGCCTCGCCTTGACGTGCCGAGAACACACCCCAATGCGAGGTGTGCGGCTTGAAGCCGTCGGACAGGTCGAGGCCGGGGTCGGGAAAGCCAATCGTATCGTCCATCGTCGCATTCCTTGTTCCGGTCGCGGCATTGTCCTGGCCGCACCGATGCCATCCAGGTAGCAGTATAGCGATCCGCTCTTCGATGTCGTCGGGTCAGGGCCGGCGAAAATGCCGGGCGCTCGTGCAAGGGCAGCTTGACGAAGACTCGCGGGGACGACCGGTGGCGATTTTTCGACCAATTTGTGCTTTTATTGTCAACGTCTTAGCGGTCTGCATTCAGAGCCGCGCGGGCCGCCTTCCGGCAAGACTTTTCCGGCAAGACTTGGCGCGAGATCTCTTGCGACGACACTGACATTGAAATGTGCGATATCCCGGCCCGTCACTCAGCAACATCGGTCCCATCATGATCAAGCGCGTCTTGCCCTACGAAGGTCTGCTCCACGAAGTGGTCGAGCATCATGGCGTGCTTTACATCGGTGGAATCGTCCCCGAGGACACGAGCCTCGACATGTCCGGCCAGGCAAACGACGTCCTCGCGCAGTTAGGGCAGTTGCTCAAGACCCTCGGATCCGATCTGAGCAACGTCTTGCAAGTGACCATCTACATGACGAGCCTCAAGGAAAAGGCAGAGTTCAACGCGGCCTGGAAAGCGCATTTTGCAGACGCTCATCTGCCGGCGCGCGCCGCGATCGGCGTGGCCGATCTCGGTCCCCGTGTCAAACTCGAGATCACGGCCATCGCCGCTCGAGGATCATCAAGTCTGGATGCGTAACCTGGTGCGGTTGAGGCAAGTCGAATCAGGAGGCGGCCGCTTGGTACAGGCACTCACGTAACCAAGCATGAGCGCCGTCCTCCTGATTGCGCGGATGCCACAGCGCAATGATGCGTGCCGGCGGCAGATCGAGCGGCGGCGGCGTGAGATCGAGCTCGTGGGAAAATCGCATCAGAAAACGCCGCGGAAGGGTACATATGCAGTCGCTGTGGGCAAGGATGACCGGCGCCAGCGCATAGGTTTGAATCGAGACGGCGACTCGTCGGGAACGTCCGAGCGCAGCCAGCGCATCGTCGACGAGGCCTGAGAAGCCGCCGCCGTCGGCAGAGATCAGCAGATGATCGAGCGCACAAAAGCGATCAAGATCGAGCGCGCCGTTGCCGCGGGGATGACCCTTGCGCTGGGCGGAGAGGAAGCTGTCCTCGAAAAGCGGACGCTGCATCAGATCGCCGTGTGCCCCATCAGCCCCCGTCACCAGAATGTCGATCTCGCCCCGCTCAAGACGATCGACGACGTCGCGCGTAGGATGGACGAAGGCCAGCCGCGCCCGTGCGGCCGTGGCGGTCAACCGCGCGACGAATCCGGGCGCCAGCGTCACGGCTGGATTCTCATGGATGGCAACGACAAAGGTGCGCTGGCTGCGGGCAGGGTCGAATACGGCCGGTCCCTCGACCATGCGACGGAGCTTGCCGAGCACGTCTGCCAGCTCCGCCTGCAGCTCCACCGCTCTCGTCGTCGGCACCACGCCGCGGCCCGCCGCCGCGGGCACGAACAACGGGTCGGCAAAGACCTGTCGCAGCCGGTTCAGCCGAGCCGATAGCGCTGGCTGGCCGATGTTCAGGCGCGACGCCGCACGCGTGACGTTCCGCTCGCGTAGCAGAGCCTCCAGCGCGAGCAACAGGCCAAGGTCGATCTCGGCGAGATCGGTGTCGTCGGCCAGCCGACCTGGACCGTGTTCCGCATCCGGCATCGGTCCTCCTCCGTTCAAGGCACATGATCGCGGCCGGACGAGCCGCGATGAGAGAGGTAAAGCCAAAATGGCGGTCTGAAAAGCTCGGCTGACAGCCTTTCGATATCGACGCGGTCGATGGGACCTATCGAGCCCACGGCCCTCCTCGCGGCATGGTGCGCTTCGTACTTCACGGTCACGGCGGCGCCGGCAATCAGGCCGGCTCAGCCACGACCTGGAGTGGAGGACCTTGATGACGCAAGCGACGAAAACCTATCGCGTTGGCGATGCAGCCGTCACGCGGATCGATGAATTGCGGCTTGCCGCATTCAAGTTCGGCGCCCTCTATCCTGACGCCGAGCCGGATGCGCTTGAGCGCCATCGCGACCGGCTCGAGGCGGGCTCGTTCGATCCTGCGACCGGCACCTTCATTCAGAGCATCCACAGCTGGCTGGTCAAAACCCCGCACCACACGATTCTGATCGACACGGCAACCGGCAACGACAAGAACCGGCCCGACATCCCGCCGCTCCATCGTCTGAACGAGCCCTTCCTGGCGCGGCTGGCCGCGGCGGGCGTCACCCCGGAACAGGTGGACTACGTCCTGCTCACGCATGTCCATGCTGACCACGTCGGCTGGAACACGCGCCTGGTCGACGGTCGCTGGATTCCGACATTCCCGAATGCGACCTACGTCTTCTCCGGGATCGAGCAGGCATATGGCGAGCGCCTCGCGGCGGGCGCGGAGCCCACAGGGGCAGCCCGCCCGGACCCGGCGCTCGGCCCGGCGGCGCGCAAGCCGGCCGATCGCGTCTATGACGACAGCGTGCGGCCCGTGATCGAGGCCGGGCTTGCCCAGCTCATCTCCGTGAATGGTGAGGAGGTCCTCGACGGCGTCTCCTTCATTCCGACGCCCGGCCACAGTATCGATCACGCGTCGATCCGTCTCGTATCCCGCGGCCAGCAGGCGCTTTTTGCCGGCGACGTGATGCACCATCCGTTGCAGGTGTATGAGCCTTCGCTCAATTCCTGCTTCTGCGAATTCCCCGAGGCCGCCTTGCGCTCGCGCGCCAGCGTCCTGGAGGACGCTGCCGAGCGTGGCGCAACCGTCTTCACCACCCATTTCGCACAATCGTCCGTCGGACGCATCGACCGTCGCGGCGATCGCTTCGCCTGGCAATTCCTCTGATCAAGGAGACCGACCATGGACCAGAAAACTTACGCGCAGGCAGACGGATCCGACATCATGGTCGAGGATCTCATGATCCCGAGCGACACGGCCGGCATCTCGCTTCACTTGCGCAACAAGCGACAAGCGATGCACACGACGTTTTCCGCCGAGCGGACCATCCTGATGGTGCATGGCGCGACCTATTCGTCGGAAAGCCTGTTCGATGCGCCGCTCGGTGGCATCTCCTTCATGGATTATCTCGCCGGGCACGGCTACGACGTCTTTGCACTCGACGTGCGCGGCTATGGCGGATCGACGCGTCCGCCCCAAATGGACGCGCCGCCCGAGGACTCAGAGCCGCTCGTGCGCACCGAGGTGGGCGTGCGCGATCTCGCCAGCGCAGTTCATTACATTCTGAAGCAGCGCAAAATCATGCAGCTCAATCTGGTCGCCATGTCCTGGGGCGGCTCTGTGGCCGGCGCTTACACGGCGGGCAATAACGACAAGATCGTAAAGCTCGCGCTGGTCGCGCCGCTGTGGCTGCTGAACGGCCCGGCTCCGATCGATGCGGGCGGCCGCCTTGGGGCCTATCGCAACGTCCCTGTTCTGGACTTCAGGGAGCGCTGGCTTTCGGCAGCGCCGGAAGCAGCGCGATCAAGTCTAATTCCGGCAGGCGGCTTCGAACTCTGGGCGAACATCTCGCTCGCGACGGACCCGCAGGCCGGCCCAGGAGCTCGTCCGCTCATGCGTGCCGTGAACGGCCCGATCCTGGACATCCGCGAGTACTGGGCCGCCGGCAAGGCCCTTTACGACGCCAGCGACATTCGCGTGCCGGTGCTCCTGGTTCACGCCGAATGGGACCGGGACGTGCCCATCAGCTCGGCGCAGGACTTCTTCCTCTCGCTGAAGCACGCGCGATATCGGCGATGGGTCGAGATCGGCGAAGGCACGCACATGGTTCTGCTGGAGAAGAACCGGTTGCAGGCGTTCGACGCGATCAACCAGTTTCTCTCGGAACAATATGAGCATGAGTAGCGCGATCGAGCGCTCCTCGCGCTTCCGGTTCCCTAATCGTCCGATCCCTGAGGACGATCGCATGCGCCGTCTACTGTTCCGGAACCGTTTGACCGTTGGTCCCTCCGAACTTCCGGGCGCATGCTGGGCAGACAAACAATGACCTGTATGGAGTGAAACTATCAAAGTTTAATGCGCTCTGTCGTTTTCATCGATCAGATTGGGGACGGGTTCTGAGTTGTCAGGCGACCAATGCAGGCAGGATTTGCGTTCTCCAAGCTCGCCGACCGGTTGGCGAGCCTCACTCCCGTAACGGCCGACGATCTCCACCTGCTCGCGGACATGGCAAGCACAATCGCGCATCTCAGTTCGCGTCAGGCCGTTTTGCGGCATGGCGACGATGCCACCCAGTGCTGTCTGCTCCTTCAGGGATATCTGTCGTGGCAGGATGCAGAGAGTGCGGACGGGCAGATCACGTCAATCCATGTTCCCGGTGACATCGCCGATCTACACACGCTTTATCGTCCTCGTATTGACGGCAACCTGATCGCGCTCGGCCCTGCCATCGTCGCTCTCGTGCCACACCGCTTCTTTCACGATTTGTCCGCGCGTTCGCCCGCGATGTCTCGCGCACTGCTGCTGATGCTGCTCACCAGCCACGCCATTCAGCGCAACTGGACGGTGAACCTGGGTAGCCGTGATGCATTGACGCGCGTGGCGCATCTGCTGTGCGAGATCACCACCCGGCTGCAAAGCGTCGGCTTGGCGAGAGATCTCAGACTGCCGTCACCCTTTACCCAATCGGACCTTGCGGCAGCATGCAGCATCTCCCCGGTCCACGCCAACCGCACGATTCAGGAACTGCGACGATGCAATCTCCTGCAATGGCAGGGTAAGACGGTAACGATCACGGACTGGCCGGGGCTCGTGCGGCTCGCAAGATTCGATCCGACTTACCTGGGCATTCAGTCCAGCCGCGACGATGCGTCGTCCTCGCGTCTCAAACCACTTACGGCGGACCTTGCGCTCGCTTGAGCTCCTTTCGGACGACACCCTGGAGACTTGCGGAGTGTGCAATCAGAGCCTCCCGCACCTCTCCGAGGACGTCATCCCAATTGCCTAGTGTCCTCTGATGAAACAGCCGCAGGCTCGGATACCAAAGGGAGTGGGACTCGGATGACGGCCAGCGCCAGTCGCAATCCGCATGCAACAAGACCCACGCGTCACGGTCGAGTGCTCCCGCGAGATGGGCCACCATGGTGTCGACGCAAATGAGCAGATCGAGCCGCCGGAGGAGATGACCGAGAACAGTAATGTCAGGCGTACTGACGTCTCTCGCGCCGATCTCTGCCAGGTCGCGCGTTCGGGCCCCGCGTTGCAGTGAGCAGAGCGTCACGCCGGGAACGGCAAGATGCCCTAACAGGGACGGCGGGATGGTCCTTCGCTTGTCCCAGTTGCCGACTTCCCAAACCAGACCGACGGCAAGGCCCCAGAGTTCGAGACCTCGGTCTTGCGGGAGCGCTGGTTCGACCTTGGCCGGCAACGACAGGTAAGGTGCGCGCATTTCGACCTGCTCCCGCCTCGCCCTTATGGCATGGGGCACCTCCATGATCTCGATATCGACCTCGAAGTCGATTTCAGGTGCACCGTCATGGAGCGCGAAGGCCCGATCGACGCCGGCCGCACTCTCGACCAGCGGCAGAAGCTCGCCCTGGCACCAGACGGTGACGCGGCGCGCGAAGTCACGAAGCGGCCGCATGAAGCGCAGGAACTGGATGGTGTCGCCGAGCCCGTGGTAGCAGCGGACCAGCACATCCTTGCCCCTCAGCTCCTCGCCGCGCCAGATCCGCTGGAGATGACGCGGCCCGGTGTGCTTGGGTGGATACGCAAGCATCGTCAGATCGCGGTCGCTGATCGCCCAGGCGCGTTCGAAGTCGCCTGCCCGCATCGCCTCCGTCCAACCGCCCGAAACGCCCGGTGATCCGATCAACGACGCACGAATTTGTGAAAGCGACTGACCTTGCCGTCCTTGGTGCGGTCCTGATGAAGGAACGCGATGCCGGTCTCGTCAAACTTGGCGAAGAATTCGTCCCAACTGATCCTGTCGAGACCTGCGTCGGGCGGATCGAAATCGATGCGCAGGATTCCGGCGTGTCCGTCCTCCTCGGTAGCCTTGACCGTCGCGGGCTTTCCCCCGCGCTCCTCCGCCCATTTCCGGATGACGTCGTGGCTGGTGGTCTGCTGGGCTTCGCTGGTTTGTGATGATGACATGTGACACCTCGATGGCTGACAAAGAGCGAGCGACGCATAGGTCGTCGCGTCAGACTGTTCGCCGTGAACGCCGGACGGGAGGATTTGTTCTTTCGTGGTGTGGGGCTCTCTCGGAGCATCATCTTCTTCATCTTCATCATGGAAGCTTTTCGTTCCCGCCAAACGGCCTCGAATTCTATCCCAGGTTAAGCGCGCTAAATTTTTTTGGCCGGAATCTGACGTGAGGCGGACTTAGTGGGGTGAGTTCAGGAACGAACATACGTTCCTCACGTTCGCCGACGTACTTACGTCAACACAGTACGTCTTCAACACTGCATGCCTTAACGCTGCACGTCTTCCGGAGGGCCTCGATCCATGCATTCTCGTCTTCAGGACAGGCGGCGCGTGCGCGTCGGCATCGTCGGTGTCGGCAATTGTGCGAGCTCCTTCGTTCAGGGGCTCTCCTACTACCGGGACGCCAAATCGAATGAGCCGGTGCCTGGGCTGATGAACGCCGATCTCGGCGGCTACCACATCAGCGACATTCAGGTCGCGTCGGCCTTTGACGTCCATGCCGGCAAGGTCGGACGCGACGTGGCCGAGGCGATCTTCGCAGCACCGAACAACACGCACCGCTTCTCCGACGTCGCGCCCACTGGGATCATGGTCCAACGCGGCCCGGTCATGGACGGCGTCGGCCATTATCTCAAGGACGACGTCCCGATTGCGGATGTGCCGGAAGCCGACGTCTCCGAAGTGCTCGCGACCTCGCGCACGGACGTGCTTGTGTCCTATCTTCCCGTCGGCTCGCAGCGTGCGAGCGAATTTTACGCCGCGCGCGCGATCGAGGCCGGCTGCGGCTACGTCAATTGCATCCCGGTCTTCATTGCCTCGAATCCGGACTGGCGGCGGCGTTTCGAGGATGCAGGCCTTCCGATCGTCGGCGACGACATCAAGAGCCAGGTCGGCGCCACCATTCTGCACCGTGTGCTCGCCAATCTCTTCCGCGAACGCGGCGTGCGGCTGGACAGAACCTACCAGCTCAATGTCGGCGGCAACACCGATTTCAAGAACATGCTCGAGCGCGAGCGGTTGACGTCGAAGAAGATCTCCAAGACCCAGGCCGTGACCAGCCAGTTCGACGTGCCCATGGATGCCGACAACATCCATGTCGGCCCGAGCGACCATGTGCCGTGGCTGACCGACCGCAAGCTGGCCTTTATCCGCCTGGAGGGCACGACGTTCGGCGGTGTGCCCTTGAGCGCGGAAGTCAAGCTCGAGGTCTGGGACTCCCCGAACTCGGCGGGTGTCGTAATCGACGCGGTCCGCTGCGCCAAGCTTGCCATGGACCGCGGGCAGGCCGGCGCGCTGACGGGCCCCTCGAGCTATTTCATGAAGTCGCCGCCTCAGCAGTTCACGGACGAAGAGGCCGGGCGACGGACGCGCGCCTTCATCGACGACAAGGCGTATACCTGATGGCGAAGATCATTCATCTGATCCGCCATGGGCATCATGCCCTGCTCGGCCGCACGCTCTGCGGCCGGATGAAGGGCGTAGAACTCGATGATCTCGGCTGCGAGGAAATCGCGCGATGCGCCGATACCTTCACGCCGCCGCCGAGCATGGTGCAGTCGAGCCCGCAGCGGCGCTGCATGCAGTCGGCCTGCATCCTGGCGGCGCGTTTCGGCTTGCCGGTCGAGATCGTGCCGGCACTCGACGAGCTCGACTACGGCGAATGGACCGGACTGTCGTTCGAGGCGCTCGTCCGGGACCCCCGGTGGTCGCGCTGGAACGAACAACGCGGAACGAACCGCCCGCCGGGCGGCGAAAGCATGCGGTCGCTCCAGAAGCGCGTCGTCGCCCATCTGGAGCAGTTGCGCAATGATCATGGTAGCGGCACCGTCGTCGTCGCCGTCAGCCATGCCGAACCGATCCGCGCGGCGCTGCTGCATTATTCCCGGAAAGAGCTCGACGACTTCCTCTCGATCGAGATCGACCCCGGCAGCGTCAGCACCCTCAGCGTGGACAATCGCGGAATCAAGATCACCGGGATCAATCAGCGGGTGCCAGCGTGAAGATCGTCATTTTCGGCCTGACAATTTCCTCGTCCTGGGGCAACGGTCACGCCACCTTGTGGCGAGGGCTTTGCAAGCATCTCGCGCGAGCCGGCCACAGCGTCGTTTTTTTCGAGCGCGACGTGCCCTATTACGCCGGGGCGCGGGATTTGCACGAACTGCCTGGCGGGCAATTGCGACTGTTTTCGAACTGGGACGATGTGCTTCCTTTGGCGCGCAGCGATATTCGTGAGGCCGATGTCGCGATCGTGACCTCCTATTGTCCCGACGCGATCGCCGCGACGGAGCTCGTCCTGTCCGAGGGCCGTGCGGTGCCCGTGTTCTACGACCTCGACACGCCGGTCACGCTGGCGAAGCTCATAGACGGCGAGGCCGTTCCCTATATCGGGCCGCGCGGCCTGCGGGATTTCGCCCTGGTCCTGAGCTTCACCGGCGGTTCCCGCATCTGCAACGAATTTCGCGACAGGCTCGGCGCTTGCAATGTCCGTCCGCTCTACGGCCATGTCGATACGGACATCCATCGGTCCGTGCCGTCGCAGCCGCATTACCGTGCGGATCTGTCCTATCTCGGCACATATTCGCAGGACCGCCAGCGCGCGCTCGAGGCTCTGTTCGTCGAACCCGCACGTAACAGGCAGGATCGGCGCTTCCTGATCGGGGGTGCACAATATCCGGAAGATTTTCCCTGGTCGCCAAACATCTACTTCGTGCAGCACTTGCCGCCGTCGGAGCACGCGTCGTTCTTTGCGTCGTCCCGGCTGACACTCAACGTCACGCGCCGCGCGATGGCGGAGATGGGCTGGTGTCCCTCCGGCCGCCTGTTCGAAGCCGCGGCCTGCAAGGCCCCGCTCCTCAGCGACGATTGGCCGGGACTCGATGAATTCTTTGTACCCGGCCAGGAAATCCTGATCGCACGCGATGCGAAGGACACGCTTGCTGCGTTGGCGATGGCCGACGCCGAGCTTCAGCACATCGCCGGGCGCGCATATGAACGGACCATGGATCAGCACACATCCGACAAGCGTGCAGCCGAACTGATTTCGCTGCTCGAGCGGACGGCATGCTTCGGCGCGCGCCGACAGCAACCCGAGGAGGCCTGATCATGTGGGGCATCGTTCCGGCCGCGGGCCGCGGCAGCCGCATCCAGCCGCTCGCCTTCTCCAAGGAGTTGCTTCCGGTCGGAAGCCAACGGGACGACGGCATCGACCGTCCGTGCGCCGTCTCCGAATATCTGCTGGAGCGGCTGATCCTTGGAGGTGCGGACAAGATCTGCTTCGTGATCTCGCCCGGAAAATCGGACATCCTCGAATATTTCGGCGATCATTATGGCAGTGCCCAGCTCGCCTACGTCGTGCAGCCCGATGCGTCGGGGCTGTGCGATGCCGTGTTCAGGGCAGGCACGGTGGTTGGCCACGACGAAGACATCCTGGTCGGACTTCCGGATACCGTCTGGTTCCCAAAGGCGGCCCTGCAGGCATTGCCGGCCGCTGACCTGTCGTTTCTGCTGTTTCCAGTCGAGCACCCCGAGTTCTTCGATGCCGTCGTGCTCGACGGTGACCGCGTCACGGAGATCCAGGTCAAGCAGCCGGATGCGGCATCGAAATGGATATGGGGCGCCTTCAAGATGTCCGGCAACGGATTTCGCGAGCTCCAGTCGCTGTGGACGAAGCGCGAGCGCCGCGATGAATATTTCGGGACGCTGGTCAATGCCTACATCGCGGCCGGCGGCCAGGGTCTCGGCGTCAAGGCCGGCGAATCCTATGTCGACGTCGGCACCATCGACGGCTACCGGACGGCAATGGCGTTGCTCGCTGAAAGCTCCGTCGGGAACGGACGCTCTCGACTGCTGGCCGGCGGTTCGCCGGAGGCAGCCCGCCCGGCTCACGCAATGAACAATGGAGTGACCGCATGAGCAGAGGCGCCCTCTCCCGCGAGGAAATCCGCCAGCGCGTCGATGCGCTCGGGCCATGGTTTCACAATCTGGACCTGAACGGCGTGCCGACGGCGCCTTCACACTTTCTTGGCGACTATCCCAACGTGAAATGGCGACGCTTCTCCGGGATCATTCCGGACCGCCTCGAAGGCAAGACCGTGCTCGATATCGGCTGCAATGCCGGTTTCTACGCCATGGAGATGAAGCGGCGCGGCGCCGAGCGCGTTCTCGGCCTGGACACCGACGACGAATATCTCGCGCAAGCCCGCTTCGCGGCTGAGGTGAACGGGCTCAGGATCGAATTCCGCAAGATGTCAGCCTACGATGTCGGACAACTCCGCGAAAAGTTCGATCTCGTGATCTTCATGGGCGTGCTCTATCACCTGCGGCACCCTCTGCTGGCACTCGACCTGATCCACGAGCACGTGGCCGGCGATCTCCTGCTGTTCCAGTCGATGCAGCGCGGCGACAGCCGCGTGGATTCCCTCGACAAGAACTACGACTTTTGGACCACCGATCAGTTCGATTCCCCGGGCTATCCAAAGCTGCACTTCATCGAGAACAAATATGCCGACGACCCCACCAATTGGTGGGTGCCGAACCGCGCTTGCGCCGAAGCCATGCTGCGCAGCGCCGGCTTTGCGATCGCAGCGCATCCGGAAGAGGAAGTCTATCTCTGCAAGCGGGTGACAAGGCCGCAGGTGGAAGGTCCGGTCTATCCGTCGCGGGAGACCGGCCGATGATCGAAGCCGCCAAGATCTGGAACGAGCCCAACAACAAGTCGCACTGGGATATCCTGATCGATCCGGATTGGACCATGTTCGCGAGCCTGGCGCTCGCTGCGGGAAAGGCGATCCGCAGCGCGCATCCCACGCTCCCGCGAGTGCTTGGCGGCATATCGCCGATTGATCCGTCCTTCATACGCAACATGCAGGCGCGCGGCGTGCTCGATCATGTCGATGCCGCGGCCGTGCACGGCTTTCCGCTGGACTGGAACTTGTGGCAGATCGCGGAATGGCCGGCCAAGCTCGACGAGATCAAGGCGGTCACCCCGCTGCCGGTTTGGGTAACGGAGGTGGGAGTCTCGTCTTTCGGCGCCGAGGAGGTGCAGGCTTGGGGACTGACCCGAACGGCGGAGTTGTTGATCGACCGCGCTCCGCGCATTCACTGGTACAGCCTCTACGATCTGCCTTCGAGTTGGGAGGCCACGACCCGGCACAAGGAGGCTGAAGGTTCGTCCTACTACAGGCATTTTCACATGGGCCTGCTACGCGAGGACGGAACGCCGAAAGCCTCGGCGGACCTGTTCGCCCAATATGCACCGGCGATGGGCCTGTGCCAGTGGTTTCACTTCGAGGACCACCGCCTCGATGACGCCGTGCGCTGGATGCGCCGGCTCGGCGTGCAGCATCTCAGGACCGGCCTGTCCTGGGCCGACAGCTTCCGTCCCAATGCACTCGACTGGTTCGATCGGCAGATGGACGCGCTGGCCGAGTTTCAGGTCACAGTGACCTTCTGCTTCACCCCGGAACATCGGGGTATCGAGCCTCATCACACCAGCCCGCCGCTCGACGTGAACGAGTTCGCGGATTTCTGCGCACAGATGGTCGAACGCTATTGCGCGAAAACCGGGCTGGCGCCGTCCGCAGCGTGTTCACGCCCGGCCATCTCGGAGCCGACATGCGTGCCCTGATCCTGGTGATGGACTCCGTCGGGATCGGCGCCGCGCCCGATGCCGTCAGTTATGGCGACGAGGGTGCAGATACTGTCGGCCACATTGCTGACATGTGCATGGCCGGCAATGCCGACGGACCTCGCCGGGAGGGGCCGCTTCGGCTTCCCAATCTGGTTGCGCTCGGCCTTGGCGAGGCTTGCCGTCTCGCCACCGGGCGCGTGCCGCCGGGGCTGGATGGCCGTCCTAAGCATGCGCGATTTGGCTGCGCGAGCGAGATCTCCAAAGGCAAGGACACGCCATCCGGCCATTGGGAGATCGCCGGCGTGCCGGTGCCATTCGACTGGGGCTATTTTCCAAGAACCAAGCCGTGCTTCCCGCGCGACCTGATGGAGCGCCTGTGCGAACAGGCTCGACTGCCCGGCATCCTCGGGACCTGTCACGCCTCCGGCACCGAGATCATCGGAGAATTCGGCGAGCTTCACATCAGGACGGGCGAACCGATCTGCTATACGTCGGCCGACAGCGTGTTTCAGATCGCAGCGCACGAGCAGACGTTCGGACTCGAACGCCTCTATGAGGTCTGCCGCGTTGCGCGCCGACTGGTCGATCCCCTCAACATCGGGCGCGTCATCGCACGTCCGTTCATCGGCACGTCGGTAGGTGACTTCAAGCGGACAGCGCACAGGAAGGACTTTTCCGTCCCGCCGCCGGAGCGGACGATCCTCGATCTCGCCGAAAGCGCGGGCCGCGACATCGTCACGATCGGCAAGATCGACGACATCTTCGCCCATCGCGCGACCGGGAGGAACCTGCGCGGCGATGGCAACCAGGCGCTGTTCGATGCCACGCTCGATGGGCTGGCCTCCCTCGCAGAGGGCGGCATGCTCTTTGCAAATTTCATCGATTTCGACACGCTGTACGGCCATCGCCGAGATGTCGCGGGCTATGCAGCGGCGCTGGAAACCTTCGATACCCGCGTTCCGGATCTGCTGAACCGCCTGCGCGACGATGATCTCCTGATCGTCACGGCCGATCATGGTTGCGACCCGACATGGAGCGGTACCGATCATACGCGGGAACAGGTGCCGATCCTGGCGTGGAGCGCGCGGTCGACTTCTCCGATCGGCAAGCGCGACGGATTTGCGGACATCGGCGCGACGGTCGCGAGCCATCTCGACCTGCAGGCGCCGGTTCACGGCGCGCAATTCTAGTTGGCTGCATCCGGCAGATTCACCTGGGTTATTGATCCAGGTTAGAGAAATATTCGTTTGTAGGTTTCGCAGGAACGAACATTCCTTGCATCGCTTCTAATTCCAAATGTGACTGGCGCGCCGGTCGCCCGACCAGAACAGCAGCGCGCTTTCATTCTCATCAAGGATTGATCCCGCAGGATCGATCTCACGGCGGCACGGAGCGGTGAATGACGCGAGTATTGATCACTGGAGGTGCGGGATTCATCGGATCGCATGCAGCCGACGCGCTGCTGGCGGCCGGCTATGAAGTCCGCCTACTCGACAATCTCTCGCCGCAGGTCCACGGAGGCAACCGCCAGCGTCCCGCCTATCTTGCCAAAGACGCGGAGCTCGTCGTCGGTGATGTCACCGACGCTCGCGCGGTCGAGCATGCGTTGCGCGGCACCGACATGGTCCTGCATCTCGCATCAGCAGTCGGCGTCGGCCAGAGCATGTACGACATCGAACCCTATGTCAGAACCAACGAGCTCGGTACCGCCGTGCTGTTGCAAACACTATCCAAACGCCCGGTCGCGCGGCTCGTGGTGGCCTCGTCCATGAGCATTTACGGCGAAGGCCTTTACCGGAGCGCCGATCAGAGCGTGGTCGCCTGCGAGGAGCGGGCGGTCGAGCAGCTTCGCCGCGGCGATTGGGAGCTACGCGATGCAGCCGGCAACCCGCTCGATCCCGTCCCTACGCCGGAGACAAAGCAGCCTTCGCTGAGCTCGATCTATGCGCTCAACAAATATGCGCAGGAGCGCATGTGCCTGATCACGGGAAAGGCTTATGGCATCCCGACCGTGGCGCTACGCTTCTTCAATGCGTTCGGGCCGCGTCAGGCCCTGTCCAATCCGTATACCGGCGTGCTGGCCATCTTTGCCGCCCGGCTGCTCAACGGCCGCCCTCCCCTCGTCTTCGAGGACGGCCGGCAGCGCCGCGACTTCGTCCATGTGCATGACGTCGCCCGCGCCTGTCGGATGGCGCTGGAGGCGGAGCACGCGCAGGACGTCTTCAACGTCGGCTCGGGCCAGAGTCGCACCATTCTGTCGGTCGCGGAGGATCTGGCCGAAGTCATGGGGCGCCGCGACATTGCGCCCGAGCTGACGCGGAAATATCGCGCCGGGGATATCCGACACTGTTTCGCCGACATGGGAAAATCCCGCGACGTGCTCGGCTTCGAACCTCGCGTCGCATTCAGGGACGGGCTCGAAGAGCTGGCGGAATATCTCGCCGACCAGATCGCCGACGATCAGGCGGAGCGAGCCACCAGGGAGCTGCAGCAACGAGGATTGGTCGCGTGATGAGTGAACGAGACAACAGACCCGTCCTGATCACCGGCGGCTGCGGGTTTATCGGCTGCAACCTCGCGGACCGTCTCGCGGAGCGCGGCGAGCCGGTGCTGATCCTGGATAATCTCGCCCGCGCCGGCGTGCGGGAGAATGCGCAGTGGCTGAAGTCCCGGCATGGCGACCGGGTCACAATCACCGTGGCCGATATTCGCGAGCCGATCCCGGTGATCGACGCCGTACGCGAAGCCCGCGCCGTGCTGCATTTGGCCGCCCAGGTCGCCGTCACCGACAGCGTGAGCGATCCGGCGGGCGATTTCGAGATCAATGCGCGTGGCACATTGAACGTGCTCGAAGCCGTGCGGCTCCACAACAACGCCGCGCCGATCGTGTTCGCCTCGACCAACAAGGTCTATGGACGCCTGATCGACGATGGCGACATCGCGCTCACCGGCCGCCGCTACACGCCGACAAGCGGCCTGCTCGCCGCCGGCATCTCGGAAAATGCGCCGCTCGACTTCTACAGCCCCTATGGATGCTCCAAGGGAACGGCGGATCAATACGTCCACGACTATGCGCGGGTCTACGGCCTCCAGACCGTGGTGATGCGCATGAGCTGCATCTATGGGCCCCGTCAATTCGGCACGGAGGATCAGGGCTGGATCGCGCATTTCCTGCTGAGCGCCATCCGCAGCAAGGAGCTGACGATCTATGGCGACGGCCATCAGGTCCGCGATGCGCTTCACGTCTCCGACGCGGCCTCGGCCTGGCTCGCCGTGCTCGATGGCATCGCGCTCGCCCGTGGACGCGTGTTCAATCTCGGCGGCGGTCCGGCCAACGCGATCAGTCTGCTGGAATTGATCGACCGCATCACCGATCTGACCGGCCGCAAGGTGGCCTATCGCTTTGCCGATTGGAGGCCTGGGGATCAGCCCTGGTACGTGACCGACACGCGCGCGCTCTCCAGCGCGCTCGGCTGGGCCCCTCAGATTTCGTTCGCAGACGGCCTCCGATCCCTCCACACCTGGTTGGACGGCCGGTTCGGATCGTCACAAGGCAACCGCGAGGCGCTGGCATGACGCGTGTTGCCCTCATCAACCCAAACTGGGATTTTGGCGGCAGCATCTATTTCGGCTGCCGATCCCCTCACCTTCCGCTCGAACTCGGGATCTCCGAGCACTACCTGAAGGCGGCCGGGCACAAGACGCTGCTGCTCGACGCCCACATGTTCGACCTTTCTCTCGCCGAGATCGAAGCCGAGCTGCGCGCGTTCGGCCCCGATCAGATCGTCATCACGACGGCGCCGACCTATCTGTTCTGGCGCTGCGCCCCTCCCGAGCTCCGCGTTCCCCAAGAGCTTGCGATGGCGGTGCGCGAATTGGCTCCGATCCTCATCGCGGTGGGTCCCCACGGCTCGACTGTGCCAAAAGCGGCGCTTCGAAAGCTCGGCACCGACTTCATCGTGATGGGCGAGTGCGAGGCCTCGTTGCTGCGTCTTGCCAATGGCGAGCGGGATTTTCCGGGCCTGTGCTTCGCCGACGGCACATCGCTCCGTGTCAATGGCGGCCCGCAGGCGGTCGCGTTCACGGATCAGGCGCCGCTTGACTGGCCGGAGGAGATGATCCGGCGGCATCACCATCACCATCATCGTTTCGAAGCGGAGCCGCAGGCGCCTGGTGCCGAGGTCGAGTCGTCCAGGGGATGTCCGTACAACTGCACCTTCTGCGCCAAGGAGAACTTCCGCAACGCCTACCGCAAGCGGCCTCCCTCCATCGTTCTCGAAGAGATCGATGGCCTGCGTCATCAGGGCATCGAATATGTCTATTTCATCGACGAGATTTTCCTACCGAACGCGGAACTGCTGGAAGGGCTGACCACACGCGGGCTGAAGTTCGGGGTGCAGACCCGCATCGACCTCTGGAAGCCGGACATGCTGGCTCTGCTCGGCCGCGCCGGCTGCGTCTCGATCGAAGCCGGCATCGAGAGTCTTACGGTCGAGGGCCGCGCCGCGCTCGCCAAGAACTGCAAGATGACGACCGACCAGCTTGCCGAACGGCTGGTTGAAGCGCGCCGTCACGTTCCTTTCGTGCAGGCCAATTTGATCGAAGTCCCCGAGGACGAGGACCCCGTCGTGCAGCGCTGGCGCCGAACGATGCAGGATGCCGGCATCTGGGCCAACGATCCGGTCCCGCTGTATCCCTATCCGGGCTCGCCGGATTATCGGAAGCTGTGGGGCGAGCCCGACGATTTCGCCTGGGAGCGCGCGCACCGGCATTATCTCACGATGTTCGATCAGTTCAGCGACGTGCAGAACGATCGCCCGGTCCCGCTCGAGGTTCTCGAACTGCAGGTGGCATCATGAGCCGCAGCTCGCAGCTCAGGATCCTGATGACGACCGATACCGTCGGAGGCGTCTGGACTTACTCGTCATCGCTTGCTTCGTCCCTTGCCGCGAAGGGCGCCGACGTCATCCTGGTGACGATGGGCCCGCGCGCGCGGGCCGGCCAGCTTGAGATGCTGTGTGGCTCGCGGGTCCGCCTGATCGAAACGGACCTTGCACTCGAATGGCAGGACCCGGAAGGACAAGATCTGGCCCAGGCCAGGCGCGTCCTTGCGAAGCTCGAAGCCGGAATGCGGCCTGACGTCGTTCACCTCAACAGTTTTCGCGAGGCGACCTTCGCCTGGCGCGCTCCGGTGGTGGTCGTCGCGCATTCCTGCGTCAACTCCTGGGGGCTCGCCTGCCGCGATACGAGCTGGCTCGGCGAACCGAAATGGCGCGGCTACACCGAACGAGTGACGGCCGCACTCGACACGGCACGGGCCTGGGTTTGTCCCAGCCAGTCCTTCCACGATGACATTGTGGAGATCTATCGGCCTCGCTCGCGCGGGCTCGTCATCTGGAATGGAATTAGCCCTCAGGGCCTCGCGGGACGAAAGCAAGACATGATCTTTGCGGCGGGCCGGCTCTGGGACCGCGCCAAGAACATCGAGGTCCTGGCGGCCGCAGCGCCTGGGCTGGACTGGCCCGTTCAGGTCGCCGGGCCGGCGGACGAGTACCCTTCGGCTTCCGTCACCTGGCTCGGGCATTTGCCTCACGAAGCCATGCGCGCGCACTTCCAGCACGCCGCCATCTTCGCCAGCCCCGCGCTTTATGAGCCGTTCGGCCTCTCCGTTCTGGAAGCCGCGGCCGCGGGATGCGCCCTCGTTCTGTCCGACATTCCCACTTTCAGGGAATTGTGGAGCGGGGCGGCGCTGTTCGTCGATCCCACCGACAGCAAGGCGCTGCGTCGAGCACTCGCAGGTCTGTGCACCGACGATCGCGAGCGGGTGCGGCTGCAACGTGCCGCCTTTGAGCATTCCCTGACCTACTCGCTGACCCGAACCACGAGCGCCTATCTCAGCCTCTACGAGGAGCTGCTTGCCGTCAATCACGCGCCCGCCCCCATGGAGGTCCGCGCATGAAATGCGTTCTGTTCTACCACGCGTTCACCTCCTGCTGGAACAACGGCAATGCCCATTTCCTGCGCGGCTATGCCCGCGAACTTCACGCGCTGGGTCATGAGGTCGTCGTGTTCGAGCCGATCGACGGCTGGAGCCGCTTGAATGCGATCCGCGAGGGTGGCAGTCAGACGATGGAGGACATTCCAATGCTGTTTCCCGGCATCGGTATCCGTCGCTACGACGCCTCCCTCGATCTCGATGAAGCGTTGCACGGCGCCGATCTCGTCGTCGTCCACGAATGGAATTCGCCTGATCTGATCGCGGACATCGGATCGAGACGGGCTCACGGCGCTCCGTTCACGCTACTGTTCCACGACACCCATCATCGCGCCGTCAGCTCACCGGACGAACTTGCGCAATTCGACCTCGACGGCTTCGACGGTGTGCTCGCCTTCGGAGAGATCCTTCGTCAAATCTATCTGAAGCTCGGCTGGGCCGACCGGGCCTTCACCTGGCACGAGGCGGCCGACATCGCCCTGTACCATCCGCTGCCAGATATCGAGCGCACCGACGATGTCGTCTGGATTGGCAATTGGGGCGACGGCGAACGCAGCGCCGAGCTCAACGAATTTCTGGTCGAACCCGTGGCCGAGTTGAAGCTGCGCGCGGGGGTCTATGGCGTCCGCTATTCGGACGCGGCGCTCGCGACCATTCAGGCGGCAGGCATTCGGTATGGCGGCTGGCTGCCCGCACACTGGGCTCCCATTGCTTTCGCCGGCGCGCGCGCGACTGTCCACGTTCCCCGCGGCCCCTATGTCCGCTTGCTTCCGGGCATTCCAACCATTCGCGTCTTCGAAGCGATGGCGTGCGGCATTCCACTGGTCTCGGCCCCTTGGTCAGACGCGGAAGGCCTGTTCCCGGAAGGTGCCTATCTGAGCGCCGCTGACGGCACCGAAATGAAGCGGGCGCTTCGTACGCTGTTCGATGACCGGGAGTTATGGTCCGCTACCGTGGAGACCGGACTCCGGACAATCAAGGAGCGTCACACCTGCCGTCACCGGGCGGAGCAGCTAGTCGGCATCGTGCAGGACCTCAGGGCCTCAGGCCACGCCACACAGCCCTTGCGATATCTCGGAGCCTCCGCATGAAGATCTGCTTCTTCGGATCCAGCCTCGTCTCATCCTACTGGAACGGTGCCGCCACCTATTACCGCGGCATACTGAAGGAGATTGCCGCCCTCGGCCACGACGTCACATTCTTCGAGCCCGATGCTTTCGAGCGCCAGGCCCATCGTGACATCGACGATCCCGACTGGGCGGAGGTGGTGGTCTATGCCGCGACGCCCGACGGCTGGCGAAGCTCGCTCGACGAAGCCGCACGGTCGTCCGACATGCTGGTCAAGGCCAGCGGCGTCGGTGTCTTCGATCGGGAACTGGAGAACGCGGTCGCCGAAATTCCGTCGAATGCAATGCGCATCTACTGGGACGTCGATGCCCCCGCGACGCTGGAGTCGGTGGCGGACAATCCAGACCATCATCTGCGCCATGCGATCCGGTCCTACGACATGGTTTTGACCTATGGCGGCGGCGATGCAGTCGTATCCGCCTATCGCGGCATCGGCGCGCGGGACTGCGTGCCGATCTACAATGCGCTCGACCCCGCCACACACTTTCCGGCTCCGCCAAATCCACACTTCGCGTGCGATCTGAGCTTGCTGGCAAATCGCCTCCCTGATCGCGAGCAACGCGTGGAGCGGTTCTTTATCGATGTCGCACGCCAATTGCCGGACAAGACGTTCCTGCTCGGTGGATCGGGGTGGGACTCCAAAGACACGCCAGCCAATCTGCGCAAGGTCGGGCATGTCGGCACCGGCGACCACAACGCCTTCTTCGGCTCCGGTCTGGCTACGCTGAACGTCAATCGCGACAGCATGGCGCGCTACGGCTTCTCGCCGCCAACACGCGTGTTCGAAGCCATTGGTGCCGGAGCCTGCCTGATCACCGACCAGTGGGACGGCATCGATCATTTTCTCGAGCCAGATCGCGAGGTGCTGGTGGCCGCGAGCGGGGCGGAGGTCGCAGAGCATCTTTCCGCACTGCGCCCCGACCGGGCCCATGCGATCGCAGCGCGCGCTCGTGCGCGCATTCTGAGCCATCACACCTACCGGCAGCGCGCGCGCCAGTTCAACAATCTCTTTGCCGCAAGCAATTCGCGAATCGAGGCAGCAGAATGAACCTCACCATCGTCGTCGTCGGTCTTTCGGTTACTTCGTCCTGGGGCAATGGCCATGCCACGACCTACCGCGCCCTGATCGAAGCCCTGGCACGACGAGGTCACCAGGTCACATTTCTGGAACGCGACGTCCCCTGGTATCGCGAGCATCGTGATCTTGCCAAGCCTTCCGCTTGGACTGTCGAGCTTTATCAATCCTTGAAGGACATCCCGCAGCGTTTCGGAAAGATGATCCGGGATGCCGATCTGGTCGTCATCGGCTCCTACGTGCCCGAAGGCATCGCGATCTCCGAATGGATCACGACCCATGCCCGGGGGATTACCGCCTTCTACGACATCGACACGCCCGTCACGCTTGCGAAGCTCGAGCAGGGCCTGGACTACCTGTCCGCTGCGATGATCCCGCGCTTCGACCTTTATTTGTCCTTTGCCGGCGGCCCGGTGCCCGGCATGATCGAGGAGAACTATGGCAGTCCGCTAGCTCGGGTGCTGTATTGCAGTGCCGACGCCGACATCTACGCGCCGCAACGCGCGGAGCAGAAATGGGCACTAGGCTATCTCGGAACCTACAGCGAGGACCGGCAGCCGGTTCTGGAGCAGTTGCTGCTCGCCCCTGCTCGCACTCTGTCACGCGAGCAATTCGTCGTCGCCGGTGCGCAATATCCCAAGGAGGTGGTCTGGCCCGCCAATGTCGCCCGGATCGAGCACCTCACGCCCAGACATCATCCGGGATTTTACGCCGAGCAACGCTTTACGCTAAACGCCACCCGCGCCGACATGCGCGCGCTCGGCTTCTCGCCCAGCGTTCGGCTGTTCGAAGCGGCCGCGTGCGGCACGCCCGTCATCTCGGACCGGTGGCCTGGAATCGAGACCGTCTTCGAGCCTTCGCGGGAAATCCTGCTCGCATCGAGCCCCCGCGACGTCATGGAGATCCTGCGCGACATGCCCGAGGAGCAAAGGCGCACGATCGCGGAAAACGCACGGCGCCGCGTTCTGGCCGACCACACCTCCGACCATCGCGCCCGGCAAGTGGAGACCTACTACGCCGAGGCATCGGTCCGTCGCCGCCGGAAAGCCCCGCAACTTCCCGCCTCGCGTCCCATGCAGGTCGCCCAAATCTGAAAGGCAGCACCATGACACTTCAGACCCGCATCAACGCGTCCCGCCGCTCTCCCACCGTCCTGGTGGCCGGCGGCGCCGGCTTCATCGGATCTCACCTCTGCGACGCGCTTCTGCAACGCGGCCACACCGTGATCTGCCTCGACAACCTGTTTACGGGAAGGATCGACAACATCCGGCCGCTGCTCAATCATCCGAACTTTCGCTTCATCGAACATGACGTGCGCGATCCCGCCGAGATCGAGGGCGACATCGACCGGATCTACAGCCTCGCCTGCCCGGCGTCGCCCCGTCACTATCAGAAAGATCCGGTCGGCACGATGAAGACGTGCGTGCTCGGCACCATCAACATGCTTGAGCTCGCGCAGCGGAAAGGCGCCCGGGTGCTGCAGGCATCGACCAGCGAAGTCTACGGCGATCCGGAGGTCCATCCCCAGCCCGAAACCTATCTCGGCAACGTCAATCCGATCGGACCCCGGGCCTGCTACGACGAGGGCAAGCGGGCCGCGGAGACGCTGATGTTCGATTACCATCGCATGTACGGGGTCGACATCAAGGTCGCGCGCATCTTCAACACCTACGGACCTCGGATGCTGGAGAATGACGGACGCGTGGTCTCCAACTTCATCGTGCAGGCACTTCGCGGAGAGCCGATCACGATCTATGGAGGTGGTACGCAGACCAGGAGCTTCTGTTTCGTCGACGATCTCGTGCGCGGCCTCCAGCTGCTCATGGAGAGTCCATCCTCGATTACCGGTCCGTGCAATCTGGGCAACCCCCACGAGGTCACCATCGAGGCTATTGCGCGCGACGTGCTGGCGTACACGGACTCAATTTCCCCGCTCCGGTTCGAGGAGTTGCCCAAGGACGATCCAAAGCGCCGCAAACCGGTGATCGACACAGCCGTTCGAGCGCTGGGATGGCGCCCGCGCGTGGCGCTCAAAGACGGTCTCAGGGCGACGATCGCCTATTTCGCCATGCGCATGGCCGGGGAAGCGCCGGCGCTCGTTCCTGCCATTGCACCGCGCAGGGGCGGACGTACCGGGGCACGCGGCCAGCTGACGATCGCCGATCGGCAGTGATCAGCGGAAAGCACCCACGGGCCCTCGCAAGCTCTCAAGCCCGTGAAGCAGCCGCGCCGCGGGCCCGCTTGCAGAAGTTCTCGAGATGGTACTGGTATTCGGAGATCGCGCGATTGGCCATCCGGATCCGGTTTTCCTGGCCTTCCTCGACCATCATGGTGATGCGCTGGGCGAGAAATACGCACGCCTCGAACTCATCGTGGATCGCCCCGCTGCGGGCGAGAAAGTCCCATGCGATCTCATAGGCCTGTTCGGCAGCAGGATTGCGGTAGTCGCTGAAGATGATGTGCGCCATGACAGCAAAACGCGGATGAGAGGGTTTCGGTCCTGCGAGCCCATATGAGAGCGCAGGCAACCTTAGCGGCCGAACCCGCCGGTCTCGCACCAGACGGGACCGGCGGTCTCGCCGTGATGGCGATGGAGTACGATCAGGCTGCCTGGCGCTGATGCGCCAGATATTCCATTGTCACCTTCTCGACGTTTGAGTCGATCCAGGCGGCCATGCGCTGCTCCTCCTTCAGCGATGTCTCGAGAGGCTCCTTGGCCTCCGCGAAACCAGCGGCGCCGCAGAGGGCGAGCAAGGACTTGTAGGCAGCGATCTCGAAATTCTCGAAGGCATTGTTGGCGAATGTGTTCTTGAGAATCTCGTCGCCGGCAACCGAATGTGCCATGGCTTGCATGTTCGCCATCATGGATTGCGTCGTATCCTTGAGGCTGGAGGTACTCTCGCCGCAGGCTTCCAGGCATCTCTCCAAGCGCTTCAGCTGCTCGTTGGTCTCTTGAAGGTGGGCGGCGACCTTAGCCTTGACCTCGGGATATTCGTCCAGTCGTTCCGACTGACGTTCCATCAGCTCTCGCGCCTGCACTTCCATCGCATGCGCATTACGTAATCCGACTACGAATGTATCGCGGGCTGCGTTCGTCATTTCATGTTCTCCATTTCATGGGCCTTGTTGCCGCCAACCGTAGTTTCGGTGGATCGTTCCTAGGGTGATCCGTGATGCCAACGTTGGGTCCCGCCGCCGGACCCGAAGCTAACCTGCGATAACAGAACACAAATCCCCTTACCGCCGCAGGAACGTCGCATACAAATGACTGTTTCCCGGAGCGGGTGGTCGCATCGCCGAACGACCGCAGCGCTCAGGGACAAGAATGACAGGCAGCTCTCCGCACGTCAGCAACTCAGGCCCTTCGCTTGGCCGGCCTGGACCGGGCAGGCCCGGATTTGGCCGGCCCGGTGAGGGACCCCCGGACAACGCTTCCGATCCGTTCTTCATGACGATTCGCGACGATCTTGCGGACAAGGGCTTCTTCACGGCAAGCGCGGAGGAGCTGATCACCTGGGCGCGAACCGGGTCGCTGATGTGGATGACGTTCGGGCTCGCCTGCTGCGCGGTCGAGATGATGCAGATGTCGATGCCGCGCTATGACGCCGAACGCTTCGGATTCGCGCCGCGCGCGTCGCCACGCCAGTCAGATGTGATCATCGTCGCGGGCACGCTCACCAACAAGATGGCGCCGGCGTTTCGCAAAATCTACGATCAGATGCCTGAGCCGCGCTACGTGATCTCGATGGGGTCGTGCGCCAACGGCGGTGGTTACTACCACTATTCGTACTCGGTCGTGCGCGGCTGCGATCGCGTCGTGCCTGTCGACATCTACGTGCCCGGCTGCCCGCCAACTGCAGAGGCGCTTCTGTACGGCGTGATGCTGCTTCAGAAGAAGATCCGGCGGATCGGCACGATCGAGCGCTAGTGAGCTGACCAACTCGGACTTGAATGGACATCAGCGTTTCAGCGCGCCATGGTCCGCGTTAGGTCTCTCGGTCGATACGCTGGCGGATGTCCAGCAAAAGCCGGCTAATACCATCATCCAGGCTGACGCCTTCAGGCGGCGCTATGGTGATGATGCCCCAGTTCGCCAATACCGCTTCCTGCACCGGATTGCGCTGCGTGACGAAAACAAAGGACCTTGGTCGGTCCTGGCGGTGCCCGGATTCGTCCCAACTCTGCCAAATACGGTGCAGCAGGAGCCGAATATTGGGATCGGACATGCTGTATCCGATGAAAAGCAGCGTGCTGCCCAAGGCATCGGCGCGAAACCGGATATCGAGTGGCGAGTCGAACGCGAGCCGGTTGAGGAAGTCGGTCTCGGTCAGGACGAGCGAGGCATCGTCGTCGAAGTCGCCATGAAACTTGATGATGTGCGTGACGCCGGAACGGGCGCTTGCAATGTCCTTTGCGTTGCTGATCTTGGCATAGGGCTTTTCCAGAACCTCGAATGCCGTCTCGAGGTTGCGGTCGTAGTTCGTGGTGTAAATGGTCGGAAAATCGAGCTCCACAATCAGCTGGTGGAGCCGTGAGGCCGCGATCCTGTCCGGGTCGACGCGCCAGTTGCGGTCGAGCCAGCTGCGGAGCGGGCCAATTCCGCCGCGCTTCAGCCGGTAGTACTCCGCCAGCATCTGGTAGCCGCCGTGCATTCCATCGATCACGTTGCGTTCAAGTCCAAGGTCATCCAGCAGATGGTCGATCAGAGATTGCCAGGACGGCAGGCCGACAGCCATCGAGACGCCGGCGCCGACGAACAGGATCGCGCAGCGCCGCTTGACCGCAGCGGCCAGGACCTCACGAGGCGGTCGCTCCTCGAATGCGTGTCCGGTCGCCTGCTGGTTCATCTACCTTGAATTATTGGAGGGCACCCGGGTTCCTCGAGTCACAGCATCGACCAACGGTGAGGAGGGGGTCTTCTCCGTCTGCGCCGCGAAGCGTGCGATTAGACGCCGAAGCTGCGCCTTGTGCACCAGACGGCTCGCCTTCTTCGGCGAGACCCAGATTGCTTCGCGCTCTCCCTTTTCCGGCCACCAGCGCTCCTGCCCGTGGACCCTCATGGGAAAGACGGCGACGTCCATGGTCCGCTTGCGATCACCCTTCCGCTTGCGATGCTTGAAGGACCCGAGCGCGCGCTTTGCGGTGACGCCGACAAGACCGGCCTCCTCGTACGCCTCCAGCGCAGCCGTACGATGCGGCTCCGTCTTGCGCATCGGCGATCCCTTCGGGACGCTCCACCTGCCCTTGCGCCTGGTCGTGATCAGCATCACGCGCAATTCGGAATTGTTCAGCGTGAACGGCAACGCGGCGAATTGTTTCTTGCCCATCGGGCGCCTCCAGTTTGGTCGATAAGCCTACGCCGCAGCCATTGTTCCTTTCTGCGGGGAGCGTCCATCTCCGATCAGAACTTCCGTTCGACCATCTTGAGGCGCAATCCGGAAATGGCTTCGCCCGGATTCAAGCCCTTGGGACACGCCTTCGCGCAGTTGAGGATGGTGTGACAGCGATAGATCCTGAAGGGGTCTTCAAGCTTGTCGAGACGCTCGCCTGTCGCTTCGTCGCGGCTGTCATTGACCCACCGCGCCGCCTGGATCAGGGCCGCCGGGCCGAGGAAACGCTCGGAATTCCACCAATAGCTTGGACAAGACGTCGAGCAGCAGGCGCAGAGGATGCATTCGTAGAGACCGTCGAGCTTGGCCCGATCCTCATGGCTCTGCCGCCATTCCTTCTTCGGCGTGGGCGACACGGTTTGCAGCCAAGGCTCGATCAATGCGAGCTGGGCGTAGAAATTCGTCAGGTCCGGAACGAGGTCCTTCACCACGGGCTGGTGCGGCAAAGGCAGGACGCGCAGCGGCTCGCCTTGCGGGACGTCCTCGCTCATGGACTTGGTGCAGGCAAGCGTGTTCTGGCCGGCGATGTTCATCGAGCAGGAGCCGCACACGCCTTCGCGGCAGGACCGCCTGAATGTCAGCGTGTAGTCGATGTTGTTCTTGATCCAGATCAGACCGTCCAGCACCATGGGCCCGCAATCGCTCATATCGACGAAGTAGGTGTCGAGCCGAGGATTGCGACCATCGTCGGGATTCCAGCGATAGACCTGGAATTCGCGCAACGATTTGCTGTCCGGCTTGGGCCAGATCGTTCCCTTTTCGACGCGGGAGTGTTTCGGAAGCCTGAACTCGACCATGGTACCTCCGGGCAGACATGAAGCGCTGACAACCGCATCAGTTGGGATTGAAGCAACGGAGTTGCAGGAGATCGTCCAGCGACACACCAAACAGCACGATGCGAAAAACCGGTGCTATCGCCAGCACCAGCAGCACTATGAAAATGGCATAGACCAGAGCCGGCGGGGTCTCTCTAGCGAACCTGTAGACTGCTTTCCGCATGGACCCTCCCCTGCGTGCCGGCGAGTGACATGGCGGCGCCGATGACCAACATGGCCGCACCCCATAGCAGGAAGCCGATGTCCCAGAAGATGCGCTGCTCGTCAGGGACCGTCTCATTCACCCGATGCAGCTTCAAGATCTCATGATCCATCACGCCTTCAACCAGATTGAAGATGCCCCAACCGAGCAAGATCGCGCCGAGACACTGGCCGCGCGACCAGTGAATGTCGGATCTGCGCGCCCGTTGCCACAGCACATACAGGCCGAGGAGCACAAGAACATAGGCCGCGCTGTGGAAGATGCCGTCCCAGGTCGTGTTGAGCTTGACGTTGTCGATGGAGTCGAGCGGGTACCAGCCGCTTAACATATGATGCCATTGCAGCAACTGATGAAACACGATGCCATCGAAAAACCCGCCCAGACCAAGCCCGAGAAGGACACCCGCGGAAATCGGGAAGCTGGATGAATTGCTGTCTTGCATGAATGACTCGTGCGCCGGTCGGCATCTGGATGATGGACAAACCGTCCTCAGTGCTGCCGTTCCTATGATCATGACGCACTTCCCGTGCCAATAACCTGCGTTAACCTGCCGGCTCATGCCACGATGCCGATAACATCAGGCGGAGCATCGCTCGGCGGTTTACGGCGATGATCGGAACGTTCGAAACAGTCGCAGCGTCTTGTGAATTCAACATTGGAGATTTCATCATGCTGAGAAGATCGTTTTTGCTTGCGTTGGGCGGCCTCGGACTATCCGCCTACGCTGCGCAATCCAAACCAATCCCGCAGCGGGATTTTCGAACGGCCGACCTCATGGGTGGGTCGTTTGCGATGCAGACGAGTCACCTCGCCCTGACGCGCACCGGCAATCCCGACATCGTCAATTTCGCCAATGCACAGATCGCCGAACAGGTCCAGGTCGCGAGCGCGCTCGGAGCAGCGCCGGGATCGGCACCGCTGCGGCCGGATCATGCCGCCCTCTTTCAGCGCCTTCAGGCCGCACCGTCGGGTCCCTTCGACCGGATGTATGTACAGGGGCAGATCCGCGGGCACCGTGAATTGCTCGCGCTCAACACGTCTTATTTGCGATCCGGCGGCAACCCCGTCGAACAGCAGGTCGCACAGATGTCGCTGCCGATCATTCAACGCCACCTGGCGATCCTGAGCAATCTCAGGGAAGTCGGCTAGAGGTTCACCCCAGCGACAAGGAGCGCCGATGGCCGTGTGTATCGGCCCCGTCAAAGTCTTCGATGATTCGAATCGCGAGGAGCCGATATGGCGTATGCCCTGTTCAAGGACGACGAAAAACTAAGCCGGACGTTTTCAACGAAAGAGGAAGCCCTGAAAAAGGCCGACGACGCTGGTCTGGTCGAAAGCGGCGGCGCTCAACCCAGGCTCGAGGACGACCTGAAGATCAAGCCCTGCTCGCCCGACCCCGAACCTCGATGCGAGGACGACCTCGATTGGACGTCGGAAAACCCGGCGTCCTGATAGCCGATCTAGCAACCTTTGCAGATGCTCTTGATCTTCCGATCGACGTGGGAATCCTGAGAGTTCTCCGAGCGTATTTCGGCGTCGCCCGGCATCGACGGACCGGGTGTCGCAGTTCCGTCGATGCGTCCGCTGTTGGTTCCTCCCGCAGGATTGCCCGCCCGCCCGACCGTAGTCGATCCTCGCGGACCCCCACCGGTCGATTGGGCCGTTCCAGCGGTGTTCGTGCCGGTAACCGTCGTGCCGCGCGAAGCCGCGGCCGCGTCGGCTGGATTGCCCAGGCTGGGCGATGCACCGCCAGTCTGGTTTGTAGCTCCCGCAGACCCAAGGCCTGCAGACCCAGGACCTGCAGACCCGGGACCTGCGGACCCGAGACTTGAGGCACCGCCGGCCGACCCAGGGCTTGTGGCACCGCCGGTGCCGCCGCTCGTGCTGCTCGCGCTTGATCCGCCCGATCCTCCCGAACCGCCGCCGCCGCCACCGCCACTCTGCGCCGAGGCGGCCCCTATCGACGCCGTCGCCATGAACGCGATCAGCATCAAGCTCGAAGTTGTCCTAGCCATTGCTCAGCTCCTCTCACGATCATCGTGCGTGTGATGTTGATCGCGCTCACCACCGCCTCCGGAGACGTGTGATTTGCGGTCGTTGGTGGGCGTTCCGGGCGCAGGTCGCTCGTGCTCGCGACCTCCCTTTTCAGGGTGCTTGCGGTCCTGCCGCGAGGAGCCGGACCACCGAAGCGCTCAGTGTCTTGTGTGGCATTCATCGATCCTGCTGGTAGCCTTGGTTCGTCGTGTTCTGCTTGATGTTGCCATGACGTCCTTGCGTGTCGAAGTTCTCACCGCCGGGGACTTTTACGTCCGTCTCGATTCCAGGATCAGATCCGGGTCCCTTGTCGCTGCGCTGCTCTGGCGGTACGGGGGGCATTTTGGTCATTGCATGCTCCGTGTTTGGGTCTCGCGACCTCATGCGCTGGCAATGAGATGCGGCGGCGGTCGTTCCTGATCGATGCTGATGCATGCCCGTAGGAACGAAGGATTCCTGCCCGTGTTGACCCCGCAGTTCATACCGAAGGCTTTCAGTTCATGGTCAAGGATCTATCGCGGAAAACGGAGAAGGACGGAACCCGGAAGGTGATGATGGCGGGATCGGTCGTGGCCGCGGTTCTGTTTGTAGGTTTCATCGTCTGGTTCGCCGTCCCGCAGATGTTCGGGGCAACGGACTATCTGGGCCGCCCCTCCACAGGAGCAGACAAAGGTGCGGCGGCCACGACGGTGGGCACGGGAGTTCCGACGCAGCGCGAAGCCGTCAGCAAAGCTGCCAAGGAAAACCCGGCCGGCAATGAGGACGCGACCGGCGCCCGTGCGCGGGATGTGAAGCAGACCGCCCAGCCGGCTGGCCTCAACGATCAGCAACGCGAGCAGCTCCGCGCCATCATCTCATCGGCGCATAGCCCGACAATGGATCGCCCGAATTTCGAGATGATGATCGGCACTTCCGTGCCACGCCAGACCGAGGTGGCCGACTTGCCGCCCGAGGTCACGCAAGTTCTGAACGGGTTCTGGGGCGACCAGTACCTGATCGCCGGGAATGATCTCGTCATCGTCGATCAGCATTCGCGCCGCGTGGCCGCAATCATCGCTGGGGTACGCTGATCGCGTGCCGCCGCTTCGACAAATTGTAGAGAGGACAGCTTATGCCGAGAGCGAAAGCACCTGAGAACGACCCGAGAGAAACCCCGGCCGACGATCCGCGACAGCAGACCGATTTGCCAACCCACCGGCAGACGGACCAGCCTTGGCAGGGAAATCCCGAGAAGGAGCAGATCGACCCAAAGCGTCCCCCGATCGATCTGGAACGGTGGCAAAGATCGAATACCCACTAGCTGCCACAGCTGCCACGCACGTACCTCGTTCACGCGTCGAGCTCATGGATGGTGGGCCGCAGGTCGCCGTTCTCATCCAGATCGAGCGTTGCCAGCGTGATCGGCAGCTTCAAGCGCCTTGGACCGGCGCTCCCGGGATTCAGGAAAAGCACTCCGTTGATCGTGTTGACCTGCACCCGATGCGAATGTCCTGATATCACCACGTTCACACCGGTTGCCGCAGGGTCGATGGTGAGCGCCTTGAGATCGTGAAGGAGGTAGAAACAACGAGCGCCGAGGTGCACTGTTTCGGTTTCGGGATAGCGCCTCGCCCAACTGCCGACGTCGACGTTTCCCCTGATGGCGGTGACGGGCGCTATTCGGCAAAGCCTCTCCAGAACCTCCGGCGCGCCGATATCACCGGCATGGAGGATATGCGACACCCCCGCAAGACGGTGTTCGGCCTCAGGTCTGAGAAGGCCGTGCGTATCCGAGATCACTCCGATCCTCAACGCCGTGATCCTCAATGCCATGTCAGACCAAGGCTTCAGTGCAGGACATCAAGTGGCACCTTGCCGATCTCCTCACCCTCTTGGTTCGTGACCAGGATGGAAAAATGACGATTTCTGAGTTCGGGACGCACCGCAAGGAGCCTCTTCGCGATCTCCTCGGCGACATCCAGCGCCATGATGTCGTCAGGCAATTCAGCACCTCCCTCGTCTGCAACGGTCTTCGAATCGACCAGATCGAAATGATAGCGCGGCACGTGAACCCTCGAATCCGTCGCAGGAACGCGCGATGTCGAGCCTTCGTTCCGGCGCTCGCACGTCAACTCCCGGCGCATCCGCAGGAACCCTCAGGGTCATCGCGGCATTGCTGTGCTTTTGGAGCCGACACATGCTCGGAGAGTTGCGCGTGCTTGCCCAGCCGGGCGCGATCATCGCCTGTCTCGCCGTCCTGTTGCTGATGGCCGCAGGCGACGCAGCCATCGTGATCGCTGCGAAGGGGTGGCCATTTTAGTCCGGTGATCGATGTCGGACATATCCCTCTTCGGCCAATCGCTCCGATCAGCGCATAGGAACCTTTGTAGGCCTGACCGGTTCCGCATGTGAAGCGGAGTGCGACAAAACGTCAATGCCGGTCTGGGTGCGAAGGGTTTTGGTGTTGTGCATGACGTGGCCGCTTGCTGCGTGCGCGGGCCGGCAGTCGGCGCTTGACCCTCAGGGGCCGCAATCGGGCCAGATCTTGCACACGCTGTTCACCTTCCTCGCTGTAGCAGCGATCGTCTGGACCTCTGTCGTGATCGTCTTGGGCGTCGGAATGTTGCGGCGGAAGCGCGCGGCCGATCGGCCGCTCGATCTTCACCAGGCCTTCGAGGAACGCTCCGGGCGCGTCATTCTTGCGCTTGGGATTGCAACCACCGTCATCGTGCTCGGCCTCTCCCTTGTCAGCTATGCCGGTCAGCGCACCGTCTTTGCCAAGGACGAGAAAGCCCACATCCTGAAGATCATCGGCCACCAATGGTGGTGGGAGGTCCGCTATGAGGCTGACAGTCCGCACCACAGTTTCGTGACCGCCAACGAGATCCGGATCCCGACCGGCCAGCCGGTGAAGGTCGAGCTGGAATCCGCCGACGTGATCCACAGCTTCTGGGTGCCGAGCCTGACCGGCAAGATGGACTTGATCCCCGGGCAGAAGAACGAGCTGCAATTCACGGCGAAGAACGCGGGCATCTATCGCGGGCAATGCGCCGAGTTCTGCGGGATCCAGCACGCCCATATGGCATTCGCCGTGATCGCGATGTCGCCCGACGAGTTCGGCCGCTGGCGCGATCATGAAAACCAGAGCGCGAACAGCCCTGCGGATCAGCTCGGCAAGCAGGGCGAGGCTCTGTTCCGGGCGCGCGGATGCGCCTTGTGCCACAACATCAGCGGTACGATGGCCGGCGGGCAGCTGGGTCCGGACCTCACGCATATCGGCAGCCGCACGACCATCGCGGCGGGGACGCTGCCGAATAGCCCGGCCACGCTCGGCGCCTGGATCGCCGATCCCCAGCACATCAAGCCCGGCAATCTGATGCCGAAGATGCCGCTGCGATCGGACGAGCTGATCGCCATCATTCATTATGTGGAGCAGCTCAAGTGAGCATGGCCGCTGAACCAAATGAGTTGCGCGACGACGTCCTGAACGGCCTGCAGCTTTCGACGCAGCTCGAGCGGGTGTGGCGCACGCCGTCTGGACTTGTCGGTGCGCTCATGTCGGTTGACCACAAGGTTGTGGGACGTCGCTACATCCTGACCGCATTCGCCTTCCTGCTTCTCGGCGGCGTTCTTGCGATCCTGATGCGCATTCAGCTTGCCGGGCCCGAGAAGACGTTTCTCTCGGCCGACAAGTACAATCAGGTCTTCACGATGCACGGCTCGACGATGATGTTCCTGTTCGCCGTGCCTGTCATGGAGGCGTTCGCCGTCTATCTGGTGCCGTTGATGGTTGGCACGCGGAACATCGCCTTTCCGCGCCTGAATGCCTTCAGCTATTGGATGTTTCTGTTCGGCGGCTGCTTTCTGTGGATCTCCTTTCTGTTCAACGTCGGCCCCGACGTCGGCTGGTTTTCGTACGTTCCGCTCTCCAGTCTGCAGTTCACGCCCACCAAGCGGGCCGATGTCTGGGCGCAGATGATCACCTTCACCGAGGTCGCGGCGCTCGCGGTCGCCGTCGAGATCGTCGTGACCGTGTTCAAGCTCCGCGCGCCAGGGATGACCCTCGACCGCATCCCCCTGTTCGTCTGGGCCATGCTGGTCACCGCCTTCCTGGTGATGTTCGCGATGCCGTCGATCATGGTCGCATCGACGTCGCTGATCCTGGACCGCCTCGTCAACACCCGCTTCTATGATTCGTCTTCGGGCGGACATCCCCTGCTCTGGCAGCATCTGTTCTGGTTCTTCGGCCATCCCGAGGTCTACATCATCTTCATCCCGGGCACGGGAATGGTGTCGATGATTCTCGCCACTTTCGCGCGCCGCCCGGTGATCGGCTATCCCGTCATTATCCTGTCCCTGATCGCCACCGGCTTCCTGTCGTTCGGCCTCTGGGTTCACCACATGTTCGTCACGGGCCTGCCCCAGCTCGGCGCCGGGCTGTTCACGGCGTCCAGCATGCTGATCGCTGTGCCGAGCGGACTCCAGATCTTCTGCTGGCTGGCCACGCTGTGGGACGGGCGTCCGGTTTACCGGACACCGCTGCTGTTCGTGCTCGGCTTCATCGTAATCTTCGTGCTCGGCGGCCTGTCAGGCGTGATGGTCGCCTCGGTCCCGATCGACACCCAGGTGCACGACACCTATTTTGTCGTCGCCCACTTCCACTATGTGCTGATCGGCGGCGCCGTCTTCCCGCTGGTGGGCGCGGTCTACTACTGGTTTCCCAAGATCACCGGCCGCATGCTCAGCGAACGGCTCGGGCGCTGGAATTTCTGGCTGGCCTTCATCGGCTTCAACGTCGCGTTCTTCCCGATGCACATCCTCGGGCTGATCGGAATGCCGCGCCGGGTCTACACCTACACCGCCGACATGGATTGGGCGCACCTGAACCTCGTGTCCAGCGGCGGTGCTCTCGTGTTCGCGTTTAGCTTCGCGCTGCTTGTGGCCAATGTGATCTACAGCCTGCGCAAGGGCGCGCTTGCGGGTGACAATCCCTGGGATGCCTCGACGCTGGAATGGGCGACCTCGTCACCGCCTCCGCCGCAGAACTTCGACCGCATTCCGGTCGTCAAACACCGCGATCCGCTGTGGGCTGATAGCGAGAGCCTGCCCGTGGTCGCGGGTCTGAGCGCCGAACGCCGCGAGGTTCTCCTGACCTCGCTGGCGGAAGCCGAGCCGCAGACCCGCGAAGCTTCGCCCGAGCCGAACATCTGGCCGCTGCTCACGGCGATCGCGACCACAATCTTCTTCATCGGGTCGATCTTCACGCCTTGGGCCGTGCTGTGGGGAACGCCGCCGATGGCCGTGACCTTGATCGGCTGGTTCTGGCCGACCGGCAGCAAGGAGGATGAGGAGTGAGACAGACGATCGTCCGCGACGTCTCGGACCTGCCGACTTACGGCTACGGTCCGCGCAGCGGTCCGTGGTGGGGCGCCATGGGTTTCATGGCCCTCGAAGGCATGGGCTTTGCCATTGCCATCGGCGCCTACCTCTATCTCTACGCAGTCAACCCGACCTGGCCGATCGGAGCCTCCCCGCCGGATCTCTGGCCGGGGACGGCCGAGACGGTGATTTATGTACTAAGCATCATCCCGAACGAGTTCACCAACCGCGCCGCACACCGGCAGGATCTCGCGAAGGTGCGGATCGGTCTCATCGTGATGGCCCTGATCGGCATCGCGCTGCTGGTGCTGCGCGGCTTCGAGTTCGCGCATCTCAACACCCGCTGGGACAATTCAGCCTATGGCTCCGTTGTATGGCTCATTCTGGGTCTACACACGACTCACCTTGCCACGGATCTCGGCGACACGGTCGTGCTGGCGGTATTGATGTTCACGCGCCATGCGAAACCGCGCCGGTTCAGCGACGTGACCGATAACGTGTTTTATTGGAACTTCGTCGTGCTCGCCTGGCTGCCGCTCTATGTCCTGCTCGATTGGGTGCCGCGCCTATGACCGAAGCCGAGGGACGTTCCAGACTGCTCTATTGGGCCGGTGTTGCACTGGGGCCTCTCGCATGGGGCATCAATCTGCAAGGTGTCTACGTGCTGACGCATTTCTCCTGTGAGAGCACCAGGATCAGCGGCGCGATCATGAGTGCGGTTCTGGCTGTCGTCTCGCTCGCGGGCACTGTCATTTCCGCCCGCGCGGTTCGACGCCGCGCGGGGGCTGAATGGACGGATGCGCAAGGCGGCGGGCCACGGACGTTCATGGCCTGGGTCGGCGTCGGCTCCGGCGTGCTGTTTGCGCTGGTGATTGCGAACCAGTTCGCCGCCTCGCTCATGATCAACCCATGCCTGCGCTGAGCCTTGCAGCACTGCTGCTTGCACTGCTCGCGGCGCGGGCCGATGCGCACGGACTGTCGGAGGTCGATCCCGGCTCGCTGTGGAGCTACGATCCCTGGCTCATGGCCCCGCTCTATGCCGTCGGTATCGGCTTCTATGTCGGAACTCAGCGGCTCTGGCATCATGCGGGAGGCGGCCGCGGCGTCAGCTTCCGCCAGGTGGCCGCATTCTGGACCGGATGGCCGGTGGCCGCACTTGCCGTGACCTCGCCGCTGCACTGGCTCGGCGAGCGTCTGTTCACCGCGCACATGGTCGAGCACGAACTGCTCATGGTGGTCGCGGCACCGCTGATGGCGTACGCCCGGATCAATGGGCCAATGCTGTGGAGTCTGCCAGCCCGGCTGCGCCCGGCCGCGGGTCGCATGCTCAATTGGCCGATACTGGCGTGGCCGTGGCGTTTTGTCAGGCACCCCATGAGCGCGACTGCCCTCCATGGCACAGCGCTCTGGATCTGGCATGCACCGCCGCTATATGCGTGGGCGCTTGAGAATACGGCCATCCATCGTCTCCAGCACATCAGCTTCTTCGCAAGCGCGCTGTTGTTCTGGTGGGTGCTGCTGCATGGCCGCGGTCAGGGTCGTAGCACACGAATTCGCGACGGCATCGCTGTCGCGTGCCTGTTTATCACGATTTTGCATTCGGGTGTGCTCGGGGCTCTGCTGACAGTGTCACCCCGGCTCTGGATTCCAAGTCAGGGCGCTCTCGCCAGCGAATTCGGCCTCTCGGCACTGGAGGACCAGCAACTCGCCGGCATCCTGATGTGGGTGCCCATGGGCATACTCTACACGGGGGCTGCGTTGTTCTTTGCTCATCGGTGGCTGACTGCGAACGGCGGGCATTCCCACCTGCCGCTCCTTCAACATCCGAGCTGAGCGACGCTGCATAGGAACCGCAACTTCTCTTCGGACGTTCGCCTGCCGACTGCGACACTCCACGGAGGCCACATGGAAAAACGATACGTCATAGCGGCAACGGCTATCTTCACCGCGACATTCGTGATGCCTGCAGTCTTGAACGCGCAGGATCAACCCCGGCCAGGGATCTCGTGCCCGGTCGACCATGACAAGCTCGCGGACATCCTCAAGAAGAGTGTCAAGCCGGGCGGCGGCCCGAGCAACGGAGGTCTCGACAACAACGAATGGGCTGCCGTCGTCGATCGACAGGGCGTCGTCTGCGCCGTCGCCTACAGCGGTAATAAGGCCGATGATCAGTGGCTTGGCAGCCGGGCCATCGCAGCCGAAAAGGCCAACACGGCGAATGCGTTCAGCCTGAAGGACAAGGCGATGGCGACGGCCAATCTCTATGCCGGTGCGCAGCCCGGCGGATTCCTGTTCGGCGCGGCACTCGGCAACCCGCCGTCCCCGGAAGCCTTGTACGCCGGCTCTCCGGACAATTTCGGCACGGCCAACGATCCGATGGTGGGCAAGCCGATCGGCGGCACCATCGTGTTCGGAGGCGGGCTGGCGCTCTATGACGGCAACGGCATCACGGGCGCGCTGGGCGTCAGCGGCGACAGTTCCTGCGCAGATCACAACGTGGCCTGGCGCGTGCGTCACCAACTCGGGCTCGACCGCGTGCCCGCCGGCGTCAGTCCCAACATGAAGGACGCGATCATCTATGACATCGGGCCCGACGGCAAAAGCCCGTCGGGATTTGGTCATCCCAAGTGCAACGGCAAGGAGGATCAGATCGCAGTCGACCTCGGCGCCGGCGTGTCAGGCAACGTCGTGAGATAACTCGTCGGTCTCACCATTTTGGAACCAAGCGAAGGCGGAACGTTTGTAGGTTCGTAAACCGGCCTGCAACGCAGCACGGCCTCGTCACTGCCGTGGAGATCTTTACATATGTTAGTGCGTAGCTTCATGCGGCTACTGAGCGCGATTTGCTTGTCCTCGGCGGTGCTGTCGGCCGCCTCAGCACAGACTGATCTCGCTAGCCGCATGAAAGACCCGGCCCAGTGGCCGATGGCGGCGCGCGACTATGCCAACACCCGCTACAGCGAACTCGACCAGATCAACGCATCCAATGCATCGCGCCTCCAGCTTGCATGGACTTTCTCGGTCGGTGCCGATCGAGGCCAGGAGGCGGCGCCGCTCGTGGTGGACGGCACCATGTATGTGGTCGGCCCCTATGCGGGCCCCTACCCCAACCGTGTGTTCGCACTCGATGCCACGACTGGTGAATTGAAATGGTCCTACGCACCGAAGCCGGAGCCCGCTGCCGCGGGCGTTGCCTGCTGCGACGTCGTCAATCGCGGACTGGCCTTCGACAATGGCAAGGTTTTCCTCAACACGCTCGATAACCACACCGTCGCGATAGAGGCCAAGTCCGGCAAAGAGCTCTGGCATACGAAGCTCGGCGAGATCAACAAGGGCGAAACCATCACGATGGCCCCCGTGGTGGTGAAGGGCAAGATCCTTGTCGGCAACAGCGGCGGCGAGATGGGCGTGCGCGGCTGGGTCACCGCACTCGACGAGAACACCGGCGCGATCATGTGGCGCGCCTACGCCACCGGCCCAGACAAGGACGTGCTGATCGGCGATGACTTCAAGCCGTTCTATGACAATCTCAAAGGCAAGGATCTCGGCGTGAAGACGTGGCCAGCCGACCGCTGGCAGGTCGGCGGCGGCACGATGTGGGGCTGGATCTCGTATGATGCCGATCTGAATCTGATCTACTACGGCACCGCCAATCCTAGTCCGTGGAACGCCAACCAGCGCAGCGGTGACAATCTCTGGAGCGCATCGATCTTCGCGCGAAACCCAGACACGGGCCAAGCGAAATGGGCCTACCAGGTCAACCCGCACGATCTGTTCGACCACGACGAGATCAACGAGAACGTGCTCGTCGACCTCGAGCTGAATGGACAACCGCGCAAGGTGCTGATCCACCCCGGCCGCAACGGCTATATGTACGTGATGGATCGCGCCACCGGTGAAGTCATCTCGGCGGACGCCTATGAGTTCGTGAACGCTTACAATGGCGTCGACCTCAAGACCGGCAAGATCATCCCAAACGAGGAGAAGACGCCGCTGGTCGGCAAGACGGTTGAGAACATCTGCCCGACCGCTCCAGGCGCCAAGGACTGGCAGCCGAGCGCGTGGTCGCCCCGCACCAAGCTGCTCTACGTTCCGCATCAGCATCTCTGCATGAACTTCAAGGCTTCTCAAGTCGGCTACATCGCCGGTACGCCCTATGTCGGCGCCGACGTCGACATGTATGCCGGCCCTGGCGGCTATCGCGGCGAGTTCATGGCGTGGGACCCCATCGCGCGCAAGAAGGTCTGGGAGATTCACGAGAGGCTGCCGGTCTGGAGCGGCGCGCTGGTCACAGCAGGCGATGTCGCCTTCTACGCCACCATGGACCGCCTTTTCAAGGCAGTGGATGCCAAGGATGGGCACGTGCTCTGGCAATTCCGTGCCGGCTCCGGGTTCATCGGCCAGCCGATCTCCTATCGCGGCTCCGACGGGCAGCAATACGTCGCGATCCTGTCGGGCGTCGGCGGCTGGCCGGGCGTGGTCGCCAATGCGGAGGTCGATCAGCGCGTGCGCAACGCCGCGCTGGGCTTCACCGGCGCGACGCAGGATTTGCCGTTCTACACCGCCGGCGGCAGCGAGCTGCTGGTCTTCAAGCTCGGCGGCGCGAATGGTGAGGACAACAGCCATGCGCCTTCGAAATAGTTGTCCGGGCATCGCCCTTGGTTTTCTGGTCGGGCTCGCAACCACGGCGGCGGCAGCGTCGGATCGCGAGCTTCGCGTCTGTGCCGATCCCAACAATCTGCCGTTCTCGAACAGCGCCGAAGCAGGATTCGAGAACAGGCTCGCGGCCATGATGGCCGAGCATTTCGGCCAGCAGGTCTCCTACACCTGGTGGGCGCAACGCCGCGGCTTCATCCGTAACACGCTGAAAGCCGGCAGATGCGACGTCGTCATGGGCGTGCCGTCCGGCTATGATCTGGTCGAGACGACGAAGCCCTATTATCGCTCGAGCTACGTGTTCGTCACGCGGCAGGACCAGCACCTCGACCTTTCATCCCTGCTCGATCCGCGCTTGCATCACCTTGTGATCGGCGTGCATCTGATCGGCGATGACGGCAACAATCCGCCGCCGGCGCAGGTGCTCGGCGACCAGGGCATCGTTGATAACGTCCGCGGCTACTCCATCTACGGTGACTATCGCCAACCCGATCCGCCGGCGCGCCTGATCGAAGCGGTCGAAAGCGGCAAGATCGATGTCGCCGCAGCCTGGGGTCCGCTCGGCGGATATTTCGCCCAGCGCTCTCCCGTCCCCCTGACGGTCACGCCGATCCGGGATTACGAGCGCTTTGCGCCTCAGCAGTTCCAGTTCGCCATCGCGATGGGCGTCCGCAAAGGCGACGACGCCCTGCGAGACCGGCTCAATGCCTTCATCGACGAGCACCGATCCGAGATCAACGCGTTGCTGCGGAGCTACGGCGTGCCTCTGATCGATTTGCCCGTCACGGCATCGGGAGGAGGCCAATGATGTCGTTGCGCGCAAGCATCCTGTCGTTGCTGCTGTTGACCACGCCGAACGGCGCGGCGCTGGCCCAGCAGACCTTGCCGCAGTCGCAGGAGGCGCAGATGCCGACGCTGTCTCCCCGCCCGAATTTCGGTGGCAGCGTCGGCAATGGCAGGCCCGGCGTCTTCATGCAGGTCCCGGTCAGTCACCTCCATCCCGGCGCGCAGCCGGACCCGCCGCAAATCAAGAATCCCGTGCAGGGCGATCCCAATGCGGAGCAGCGCGGGATGACTTACTATGTCAACTTCAACTGCGTCGGCTGCCACGCGCCCAATGGCGGCGGCGGCATGGGGCCGGCGCTGAGCAACAACACCTTTACTTACGGCTCGCAGCCCGAGAACATCTTTCTCTCGATCTACCAGGGGCGGCCGAACGGGATGCCGGCCTGGGGCGGCGTGCTGCCCGACAGCGTGATCTGGGACCTCGTCACCTATATCGGCAAGATCAGCAACGAGCCGAGCCACCAATGGGGCCGCACCTTCTCGGCGACTCTGCCGTCGCCCGAGGTCGAGCAAGTCCCGAGCGAGCAGGTCTCGACGACGGATCCCTGGTCTGCCACCAAGTCTTTCAATTTCGGCCAGAAGCCCTGACCGGCCGAGCGGAGCAGTGATGGTGAATCCGATCACAAGATTACTAGTCACTGCACTCCTGGCTACCGCTACCGCCGCCTGCGAGGCTGCGGGTCCGGGCAATTTCATAGGCGACGCGCGTCGTGGCGCCGACCTCGTCAAGCAGTACCAGTGCGGCGGCTGTCACGATATCCCCGGTATTGCCGGCGCCGAAGGCAATGTCGGCCCACCCTTGCATCGGATCGGCACGCGGACCTACATCGCCGGCTACATCCACAATTCGCCGGACAACATGGCTGACTGGATCGAGGATCCACAGCGGGCGTTGCCGGGCAATGCCATGCCGCGAATGGGCATCCCGCAGAAGGACGCGCGGGACATCGCGGCGTTTCTCTATACGCTGAAGTGACCATCATGACACCGATACATCGTTCGACGAATTGGTTCCGTGACGCGCCATTGCTGGCCATCACCATGGTGGTCGTCGCTATCATGGGATTGGGCCTCCTGGCTGGCGGTGCCTGGCTCGCGGCCCTCGGTGGCTCCGTCTACTATCTGGTCGCGGGCATCATGCTTCTACTCACGAGCTGGCTGCTCGCGCGCCGCCGTGCCGAGGCGCTCTGGACCTATGCCGCGCTGCTGGCCGGAACGATGGCCTGGGCGATCTGGGAGGCCGGCCTCGATTTCTGGTCGCTGGCGCCGCGCGGCGACGTGCTCGTGCCGCTTGGCTTGTGGCTGATGCTGCCCTTCATTGCCTCCCGCCTGGCGCCCCGCTTGCGCGCAGCGCGATGGACGCTTGGCCTTGTGCTGGTCGCCGCAGCCATCGTCGTCGGCATGTCCCTGACGAGCGATCGCCGCGATCTTGCCGGCACGATACCTGAGGGCGAAACAACGGGAGCCATTGCGTCTCCAGAACCGAACCAGCCCGCTGCCGGCCAGAACTGGACGGCCTACGGCGGCAGCGGCTTCGGTACGCGCTTTTCGTCGCTGAGCCAGATCACCAAGGACAACGTCAAGAACCTCAAACTCGCCTGGGAATTCCGCACGGGCGACCACAAGGGCCCTGATGACCCCGACGAGATCACCAACCAGGCAACGCCGCTCAAGGTGGGTGATCTCCTCTACACTTGTTCGCCGCACCAGATCGTGTTCGCGCTCGAAGCGGCGACCGGAAAACAGCGTTGGAAGTTCGATCCCCAGGTTCAGCACAACAAGGCCTTCCAGCACATGACATGCCGCGGCGTGTCCTATCACGCGACCAGGCCCGGCGCGGTGACTGCCGACGGCACGCCGGCGCCGAGCGATTGTGCGGGACGCATTTTCGTACCGACCAATGACGGGCGGATGTTCGCGCTCGATGCCCAAACCGGGACGCCCTGCGCCAGCTTCGGCAATCACGGCCAGATCGATCTCAAGCAAGGCAGCGAGATCCAGACACTCGGCTTCTACGAGGGCACCTCACCACCCGTGGTCACGGACAAGGTGCTGATCGTCGGCGGCGCGGTGATCGACAACTATTCCGATCGCGTCCCGTCGGGCGTGATCCGTGGTTTCGACATCTATTCAGGACGGCTGATCTGGGCCTTCGATGCCGGCAATTCCGATCCGAACGAGATGCCCTCGGCCTCGCATCATTTTACGGCCGGCTCACCCAATTCGTGGAGCATTTCGGCGGTCGACGAGAAGCTCGGGCTCGTCTACGTCCCGCTCGGCTCGAGTTCTCCGGATATCTGGGGCGGCGGCCGTTCGCCCGAAAAGGAGCGCTACGATTCGGCATTGATTGCGCTCGATGTCTCGACCGGAAAACTGCGTTGGTCGTTCCAGAACGTGCACCACGATCTCTGGGACATGGATATGCCCTCGCAGCCCAGTCTGGTCGATTTGCGCCGTAACGGCGGCGTGACGCCTGCGATCTACATCCCGGCAAAGACCGGCGACATCTTCGTGCTCGACCGCCGCGACGGGCGTCAGCTGGTGCCCGCACCGGAGAAGCCGGTGCCGCAGGGCGCCGCGAACGGAGACCGGCTGTCGCCAACCCAGCCTTTTTCGGAATTGAGCTTCCGCCCCTCGGGCAAACTGACGGACGCGCAGATGTGGGGCAGCACGATGTTCGACCAGCTCGCCTGCCGCATCAAGTTCAAGCGCCTGCGCTATGAGGGGCCGTTCACGCCGCCGTCCGAACAAGGCACGCTGGTGTTTCCCGGAGACTTCGGCATGTTCGAATGGGGCGGCATCGCCGTCGATCCGCAGCGCCAGATCGCGATCGCGAACCCTCAATCGATTCCCTTCGTCTCGCGCCTCGTGCCGCGCGGGAAAGACAATCCGGCCGCGCCGAACGCAGCGCATCCGCCGGGAACCGAGCTCGGCGTGCAGCCGATGTACGGCGCCCCCTACGGGGTCGACCTCGGCATTTTCCTCTCACCGCTCGGCATCCCCTGCCTTGCCCCGCCATGGGGCAACATCGCAGCGATCGATCTCAGGACGCACAAGGTGGTTTGGCAGCATCGCATCGGCACGATCCGCGATCAGGCCCCGCTGCCGCTGCCATTCAAGCTCGGCGTTCCCATGCTCGGCGGTCCGATCGTCACCGCGGGCGGCGTCATCTTCATCACGGGAACGATGGATGACTACATCCGCGCGTTTGACGTTCGCGATGGCAGACAGCTTTGGCAAGACCGCCTTCCTGCCGGCGGCCAGTCGACGCCGATGACCTATGAGGCCGGCGGCAAGCAATATGTCGTCACGGTCGACGGCGGCCACGGGTCATTCGGAACTAAACTCGGCGATTACGTGCGGGCTTACGCGCTGCCCTGATCTGCCTCGGCGCGCGACTTGCTTGCGCTTGCCGACGCCTTGTCCCGATCTGCCGGCGCGACGCGCAATTACTGAAGCCAGGAGGGCCACGCCCGCAGCCAGTCCCAGCGCCGCGAGCCCCTGACTGATGACCTCGGCAGGTGGGAGCTGCTTGCGTGACAGCCAACCGCCATCGATCGACGCGCCTTGCGGACCAGCTTCAATCATGGTGCCCTCGCTGCTCTTCGCCGGGCGCGCGCGCGACAGCAGATAGCGGAAGGCAGCTCCCACGATGTTCTCGGTGATCTGCGGAGCCATCGCATAGGCAATTTGGCCGGCACGGGCCGGCCAGCCCACGGCAACCTCGTCCCGCGGTGCGCGAACGAGGCTCACGAACGTCTCGGCAACGTCCTCCGCCTGATACAGCAGCGGACCTGGATCAAGCGTTCGGCCGGACATATTGGCGCCGTGGACGAAGCCCGGCGTGTCGACCATGGCCGGGAAGACACCGCAGACATGAATGTTGCGGTGAGCCCTGAGCTCCTGGCGCAAGCTCGCCGTGAACCCGCGCAGGCCGAACTTACTCGCCGTATAGGCCGCAGCAAAAGGCGTCGGCGCCCAGCCGCCGAGCGAGATGTTGTTGATCAGGATGCCGCGGTTCTGGCGGAGGAAGATCGGAAGCACCGCGAAAGCGCCATGCATCGTGCCGAGGAGATTGACCTCGATCGTTCGGCGATGAAGCGCGATATCCGCGTCTTGATAGGCCCCGAAAACGCCAGTGCCGGCGTTATTGATCCAGACGTCGATGCCGCCGAAGGCGTCTTCGGCCTCTCGGACCAGTCGCTGCACCGCCTCGGCATCGGTGACATCGGTCGCGATCGCCAATGCGCGGCCTCCGAGCGCGTCGCATTCTGCGGCGAGGCTCGTCAGGACTTCAGCACGGCGTGCCGCCAGGACCACGCTTGCGCCCTTTCCGGCGAAGGCCAGCGCAGTAGCACGCCCGATTCCGCTCGATGCGCCGGTGATGACGACGCGCGTGCCAGTCATCTGCCGCGGCTCGGGTCCGGAGCCGCCCGCCGGAAGCAGCCAGTGCAGGGATCGCCGGAGGCGCTCGGTTCCGTCCGCTTCGAACCAGTCACCGTGCGCGAAGATCACCCGCCCCGGCGATAGCCGTACAAGCCGCTCGCCTGCGGACCGGACCGAACGGCCGCCGAAGCGCAGCAGCAGTCGCAGATAGACCGGCGCCATTCCGTTTGGCTTGGAAATGCCGAGGAGGTTTGCCGCGGCCTCGTTTGGCGCGCTGAGATCATTGGGATCGAGGTTTTGCACGAGATCCGTCAGGATCAATGTCCGGCTGCGCTTGTCGAACAGCTCGATCTCGGAGAACATCGGAGCGTTCACCGAGACGGCTTCGAGGTCGGCCCTCCATTCCTCAGGCGTCATATCTCCGAGCTCTCGGTCGATGCGGATGCGTGCCGCCCGCACTTGCCTGCGTGCCGCAAGACCGCGCGCCGCGAATGTCGTCACCTGCGGCAGCTCGCTCTGCCACTCGGACAGGAACATCCAGTGCGCGATATTCGGCGCGAGCAAGTACCTTATCGTCCCAAGCCGCTCCAGCTCACCGCGGAGAGCCGGCGAATATCTCACCGGCGAATGCAGCACGAGATCGCCATTCGAGAGCCGAATGACGGTCATACGCACCGGGAGTTTCAGACCGGCGGCGCTGATTGGCGCGTCGTCCACGACCCAGATATCGTCCGTCGCTCGCGACAAACGGGCGGTCGACAAGGTGGCGTCGGAACTTTGCATGAGCGTCTTCCATCACAAGGCGTTTGCTCAAGCCTCGGGAGCGACGCTCGTTCCTCGCTAGGACGCCCGAGCCTGCTTGCGGGCATTGCGTCGGCGACGGCGCGCCGCGAGTCGTCCTCCGACCCTCTCCGCCGGAAAGTGCCGCGTGATCGCCGGTAGGAGTTCCGGCTCTGAGGGAGGTTGTTGGGCGGCAATCGGCGCTTGGTCCGGACGAGCTTCCATCAGATCGAGCACCGCGCGGCCCTTGGCCGTGATGCGCCACCCGCCATTCGTCCGGTCGATCAGCCCTTGCGAAAAGATGTCCAGCCCCGGCACCCGCCCGGCGAGCCGCCGGGTGCGCTCCGCCCAGTCGCGACCGCTGGTCGCCAGAATGGCCATATCCCGCTTGAGATCCTCCAAGGCGGCGAACCCATCCGGGTAGCTCACCAGGATCTTGAGGACCGTCACGTGGAAATTCACCCCCGCCCCCACATGACCATCGTCACATCGTCGGGATTTCTGAGAGAGCATTGCGGGCCGCTTGCTTGAGGCGATCCGCAGAGATGTCACCCCTGCTTGCAGTCTCCAGAAGCTTCGAGGCTACGCGGGTCCTGGCGCCGATCTCACAGCGTGGAACACCTTCACACACCTCGTCGAGAACGGTGCGCAACAACGCCTTGGTCGCGGTATCGATCATGGAAAGCCCCAGCGGAAAGGTTCACGGTAGGGCAATCGCTCCGGCCAGGGATTCAACATTGTTAACGAGCTGAAAATTTCGCTGCCTGGCTACTGCCGGCTTGGCGATGTTTCGGGGTTGCCGAGCGCGCGACCGTCCTGGTTACTGCCCGCATTGCGCGTGAGGTCGTGGGAACCTCCGTCGCTCGCCAATCGTAGTCGAAGCCGAGCGGCAAGTCGCAGGGACCCGCGACAATACACGCACACTACAGGGGCGCCGCGAAAAGTTGGCGGCGGGCATTTGTAATGCCAGCGATCGGTCAGTATTGCTCCCTATTGCGTGGCGGAAGAGCATCAACGGGCAACAAACTCAAGTTGCATCTCCTGTCGTCACAATTACGGCCATCCCATCACGATTGTGATCCTTTGTACTCCGTCATGACGGCTGCGTTTATCGTTGCGGATTGGAGGTTGCTTTGGACCCGGATCGACTTCTCTTCATCCGATCGCGCCGCGATACCTCGCCAGCACGCGCCGCGTGCAGACATCTCTCATCAGGATTGTTCGCAACGATTGCGCTTATCACTGCAGCACCGGTTTCGACCCACGCTCAGACAAACTGGACCGGGGCATTCTCCAATGGCTGGTTTAACCCTCTAAACTGGAGCGCCGGTGTTCCGAACACGGCGACCAGCGCAAACATTGACACGGTGATCCCAAATTCGACGGAGGTCAGGGGACCGGGAGCAACAGCACTAAACCTTGCAGTCGGTCAAAACGGGACAGGAATGCTCGTCATCCGAAACGGCGGAACATTGACCGACATAGGCGGCTTTATTGGTAATTTGCCGGGTTCGCAGGGTACCGTGACCGTTTCCGACGCCGGCTCCACATGGACGAACATTGGCAACCTCGTGGTCGGCGGTTTGGGCGCGGGCGCGCTCACCGTCGAAAGCGGCGGTACCGTGAACAGTTTCGGCGGCGTCTCCGTCGGATTGTCTACCAACTCGTCGGGGACAGTGACGGTTACCGGCGCGGGCTCCAGTTTGAACATCACTGCAGGCGGCGGGTTCAATATCGGCAGTTTTGGCACGGGCACGCTCACGATCACGAACGGTGGAACGGTCATCAATAACACTGCGTTCACTGCCAACGTTGGTAGCAATGCAGGCTCGCTCGGTACGGTAAGGGTGGCGGGCGCGGGCTCTATCTGGAGCAACAGTTCGGGCGTGAACGTCGGCAACTCGGGCACCGGCACGCTTACGCTTGCGGAAGGCGGCGTCGTTACGGCGCCTACTGTTGTGATCGCGGCAAATGTAGGTGCGACTGGAACGCTCAACATCGGCGCGGGCGCGAGCGCCCCGGCGGCTGCGCCCGGCACGCTCAACACCCCGAGCGTGACGTTTGGCGCCGGCGCCGGCGCAATCAACTTCAATCATACGTCCGTCGACTATGTGTTTGCACCGACGATCAGCGGTGCCGGCACCGTCAATGTGCTTGCCGGTACCACCAGGCTCACCGCTGCCAACAGCTATTTCGGCGCGACGAACGTCAACGCGGGCACGTTGGGAGCCGGCGCGGTGAATACGTTCAGTCCAAATTCGGCAGTAGCGGTGGCCCCAGCTGGAACGCTCGATCTCAACGGCTTCAACCAGACCGTACTCAGCCTCACGAACCGCGGTCTGGTGAGCATGGGTACGAGCGCTGCCCCGGGCACGGTCTTGACGACGAACGGCTACATCGGGATTGGCGGAACGATCGCGATGAACACATTTCTTGGCGCCGACGGTTCGCCGTCGGACAGGCTCGTCATCAATGGCGGGAATGCGACCGGGAATTCCTTTTTGCGCATCACCAATGTCGGCGGCCCCGGCGCCGAGACGGTGGCAAACGGCATTACAGTGGTGCAGGCAATTAACGGCGGCACGACGGCTCAAGGTGCTTTCGCGCTTGCCGGCGAGGTGCGCGGTGGCGCCTTTGACTATTTTCTTTTCCGTGGTGGCCTCGACCCCAGCAACAGTCCCAACGACTGGTTCCTACGATCGACCTTCACCGTGGGGCCGCCGATCGAGCCGCCGACCTTGCCGCTGCCGATCCTGCCGCCCGAGCCGCCGGTGACAGGGCCGCTGCCGCCGGGCGTCTATCCAATTATTGGGCCGGAGATCGCGACCTATGGCGTGGTCCAGCCGATCGCCCGGCAATTGGGGATGACGACGCTTGGCACCTTGCATGAACGCACCGGCGATACTTCGCCGACCGCAAACACGGACACGCCGTGCCCAACCGATGGTAACACATGGGACAGGATGCCGCGCAGGACACCGGTGAAGGCGTCGACAGATTGCCTGAATGCCGTCTGGGGACCTTCGGTCTGGGGCCGGTTCCTGGGCCAGCAGATCGACAACCACTACAAGGCGTTCGCTGATCCGCGCACCTCCGGACAGGTGCTGGGTTTTCAGAGCGGAATGGATCTCTGGCGAGGCGAATGGATACCGGGCCATCGCGATGCCGGAGGCATTTATGTCGGATATGCCAACGCCAATGTCGATGTGAGCGGCCTGGTCACGAACGAAGCAGCGACCGGCTACGTGCTCCGTCACACCGGCGGTCTCAATCTCAATGCATGGTCGGGCGGCGCTTACTGGACGCATTACGGCCCGAATGACTGGTACCTCGACGCGGTGGCGCAGGCGACGCGCTATGAAGGCGCGGCCTCGACGCAATTCGCCAGCCTTTCAACCACCGGTTTCGGCTTCCTCTCGTCGTTGGAGACGGGCTATCCCATTCGGCTGCCAATGTTCGGGCCGGGCTTCGTGCTGGAGCCGCAGGCGCAGATCGTCTGGCAACATGTGTCGTTCGACGACGCCCATGATGGCCTAGGTGCGGTCGCACTGGGTACTACGTCGGGCACCAGCGGGCGGATTGGCCTGCGCGGCCGATGGACCGTCGTCAGCGACAGCGGCCAGGTGTGGCAGCCTTATGTTCGCGCCAATCTGTGGCGCGATTGGGCGGCGCAGGCGACGACGACATTTTCCGGTGTCGATCTGGTGCCGCTGTTGGAGCAGGCCACGCGCCTGCAACTGGGAGGCGGGGTGAGCGTGAGGATGAACGCCAACGTCAGCTTCTACGCCAATGCCGACTACCAGTTCGCTGTCAGCGATACCGACGGAGGCAGGCGCGACGGCGTCCGCGGAGCGGCCGGTATGCGATATGCGTGGTGAACTCGAGGTCATACGGAGAAAAGAGTAGCTAAGAGCAATAAAGTGATCTTGCAAATCCCATTCCCGCCTCCGTCCCGTTCACCCTTCTCCGGCCACCACTTCGACGGCGGAAATCTTCTGGCTAAAGATAACGGATGGGACCGCATGCTGAATTGGTGCCAGTTGTCTGAAGCGGTTGGGCGGCTTGCCTGTTTGTCGCGGCCCGGCGATCTGCCCTCCCTCGCCTTTACAGAAAGTCGCCAACATCGCCGGTTGGCGCAAATCCCGCATCCGCCAAGGCTTGACCGCAGCAACGACGGCCAGGACCACACGTCTATATTTTGGCATCCGGTGAAACACGCCGAAACTAACAAAATACTTGAAGCACGGATTTTTCGACTACCCTGATGCAGGCTGTTTCAGCGGGCTTCACCAAATTGAGGGCCCGGCCCTAAGCCTTCCAGCGGTCCGCACGACAAGCTGAAAGACTCAAAGCCGAGCCCTTTGGTCCAAGCCTTAGGAGCCGAAACCACATGGATAACAGCATCGCCGCCTCCGCCGCCGGCAAGCGCGGCCGCAACAGCAGCGTCATCCTGACCGACCGCCTGTGCGAGAAGCGGGTCGCCAAGCAAAGCCAAGCTCTACGACCGCAAACGCCCTGGTGTCTACGTCAGCATCACCGCGGCGGGCGTGGCGACCTTCTCGTACAAGTTCACCGACCGGCAGACCGGGAAGCAGCGTACCGGCTGGCTCGGCGTCTACAATCCCGAGACCTTCACCGTCGAGGACGCCCACAGCAAGGCCTACGGCCTCAAGGGACTGGGTGCCAAAGCTCTCGCCGAGAGTTTCCGGGACCAGAAGGCCAACAAGGCAAAGCGCGGCAAGACCGTCGCCGAGATCATTGAGGAGCGGATCGACTGGATGAAGACGCCAGTCAAGAAGCCGGATGGCGAGATGCGGCCCCGGCTTGAGGCTTCGGAAAATACGGCGAGCCACCTGCGCCGGTTTCTCGGTGCGAGGCTTGGCAAGACACTCGCGAGAGACGTCACGAAGCTGACATCGCAACACTCTCGAATGACATTGTCGCGGGGAAGTTCGGCAAGCCCTCCGTCAGCAACGCCCGCCATATGCGCAAGGCAGCCTCGGGGCTGTTCAACTGGGCGGCTGAAGCGGGCCGCGACTATGTGACCGCCAGTCCTTGCATCAACCTGCCGAAGCTCGATCCCGGGCATCCGCGCACGCGAGTCCTGTCGGAGAATGAGATCAGGATCTTCTGGCATGGACTGGATCGCAAGGACCTGCCCTGGGACCGCCGGACCCGGCTGGCGCTCAAGTTCGAGCTCGTAACCATGCTGCGCTCGCGTGAGTTGCTCGGCGCGCACCGGAGCGAGTTGTTCGACTCGACCGCGAGCATCCGCGGTTTGACATGCCCCTCAAGCGGGTCAAAAAGCGGCGCGGGATCCAGCAGCCCTTGTCTGATCTGGCGATCATCAAGGAAGCGCTCGCGCGGGAGGATCAGCAATTTGTGTTCGAAAGCCCCATGTACAAGGGCCAGCCGATCCACCGCAAAGCGATGGCCGATGCGTTGCGCGGCACAAAACACGAGAAGAACGAGGACAAGACCAAGACGCCTGGGCTAGGCGCCGGCGATCGAGGATCGCGCCTGATGGCCGCCATGGCAGCAAGGAGCGTGATTTAATTCTTCGGTGCAAACGCTTCGGTCGCCGCCTTCATGGCAGACTCGCCCATGCTTCTGGTTTGCTCGGTGAGCAATCGCATTTGGGCCTGGAAGAAATCAGACTGGATCTCGAGGGCGTCCTTCATGTCCTTGGCCTGCATGAGCCTGTCGCCGAGGTCGAACGTCGCGGTGACGTTGCGTTGCATGTAGCCGCAGAACTCCTTGGCGCCGCTTGCAATCGGCAGCTTTGAGGCACTTAAGCCCATTTCCAGCTGCTCGAAATACTCGGCGTTTGCCTTGCGCAGGCGAACAAGCGTCTCGGCGAGCATGGTGCGGATACCCGCTGCGGATGGATTGCTATCGGCCATGGTGTCATTCCTCCTTGTTATGCCGTAAGTCCCCCGAACCACGCGCCAAAATAGCCGGCGTAGAGCGCGGGCATTTCGAGATTCATCGAATGTCCGATACCGGGCACCACGACGAGGCGGCAGTCCGGCATTGCCGCGGCCATCGTGCGAAGGTCGGCGGGGGGGATCCAGCCGTCCCGTTCGCCCCACAATACCAAATGCGAATGCCCGATCTCCGGCATGCGGCTCTCCAATTCCCGACTCTCCCGCTCGCGTGTGAGATTGACGGGCGTCCCGATCCAGATGCCCTCGGAGACGCCGAAGGTTTGTTCGATGATCCGCTCGAACAGCGCCTGGATGTCCGCGCCCCCTGGACGGAATTGCGGGATCTTGTTCGGCGCCATGCTTTCCGGCACGAACAGCGATGATGCCGCGGTCGCCATCACCGAACGGGTCAACTCCTTGCTCGCCATCATCGCCCGAAACAGTCCGATCTGATCAGCATTGAAGGCCATGCCCAACGGCGTGACCGGATCAAGCGCAAATACACGCCCGAACCGCCGTGGCTGCATCAGCAGCATGCGGGCCGCGATGATGCCGCCGGTCGAATGCGTTGCAAGATGGCAGTATCCAATGTCCAGCGTATCGAGCGCGGCCAGCATGTCTTCCGCATGCTGCTGCATCGTATAGTTGGTGTAGTCGACCGTAGGCTTCGGCCGGTCGCTATCACCGCAGCCGCGCCAGTCGATCCCGATCACGCGGAGGCCGGAGGGAAACAGCGGCGCAGCGAGCTCGATCCAGTCCTTGCTGGCGAGATTGCCGTGGATGAAGACGACGGTGACGTCGCCTCGTCCCCACTCTCGCCAGCCCAGCTGGACTTCGCCTGCCTGCACCCTCGGCATCAACCGGCCCTACTTGTTGAGGCCAGCGGTAGGCGCGGCCCCCGGCGGGGTCGGAGCCACCGGCAAGGCCGAGACCACCGCCCCCTTGATCATGCGATCGGTTCCGACCGGCGATGAGGTGTCGACGCTTCCCCGCGTCACGAAATCCACGACATCGGACGGGTATTCGACCGGATTGTCTGTGTGAATGAAATGCCCGGTCTCCGGATAGATCTTGAGGATCGGCCGATTGCCTGCATTGCTCATGCGCGTCATGAACGGCGTGATGGCGTCGCGTCCGAGGTCCGTCAGCCCGTTGAATGCCGGCGTCGGGATGAACGGCTCCTTGTCGCCGAATGCAAGGAAGATCGGCGCCTTGATCTGCGTGAGCCGCTTGTAGAGGTTCTTCGGATCATCCTGCTGCAGTTCCGCGCCGATCGTGTAGATGTCGTAGATAAAGATATTACACCACTGCTCCAGCTCCTTCGGATTGCCCTTGGTCAGTCCGACGCGCTGCTCGGTGTGGAGGCGGGCATATTCGCTGTCGCTGAAGAAATAGCCGCTTTTGGCGGCCGACACCGCGCCGGTCTCCGGGTCACGCTTCTTGAAGTAGAAGAAGTCCCGGATGTTCTGCTCGTCGCGCGCCTTCTCCGCGGCAAGGATCCCGGTCTGGTCCCAGGTCGCCCTCCATTTGTCGAAGTCATGATCGAAGGCCGGGTCGAACAGCGGCGCCTTTTTGCCCTTGGCGATGGTGATCTCGCGCGGATATTCCTCGAGACCGGACGGCGCCTCCAGCGCGAGGCCCTGCACTGCATCCGGCCAGGTCAGGGCATAACCCATCACGAACTGACCGCCGAGCGAATGGCCGAGATAATACGCCTTCTTGACGCCGAGCTGGTTGACGACGAGATCGTAGATGACCTCGCGCATGTCCTGCATGGTGCGCGCCGGGCTCTTGTCGAGATTGCCGGGGCCTGACATGCCGTAATGCGGCAGGTCGGGCACGATCACGCGCAAGCCGCTGCGTAGTGCATACTGCATGATGTTGCCGTAGTGCCCGCCGAACGCGCCCTTGCCATGGATGATCACAAGGATCTTCGGATCCTTCTCCGTGCCGGCATATTCATCCATGTAGCCGATCTGCCAGGAATTTCCGCCCTTGTCTTTGGCATTGGCGTATTTGACCGGATAGGGATAGGTCACGAACTCTTTCCAGAACGACTTTTTGGGGTCGATGTTCTCGGCGACGCCGGGCACGCGATAATTCTTGTCAACGAACTTCTGCGCGCGGTCCAGGCTCGCCACATCATCCATGAAGGCAACGAACTTCGGGTCGTTCTTGCGCTGGTTGATGATCGGAAACACACCATAATGTGCGACCGGGCTTTCCTGAGCGATAAGGTCCGCACCGGGTACACGGTCGACAGCCTTCTGAGCCAACTTGAAGTTCAGCCACAGGTCATTCGTGATGTGCATCACCAGCGTCCGCGCCTGGATGCGGCCGAGATAAGGGTTGATGTTGTGGGTTTCGCCGACACGGTTGCGCCAGACCAGGTCGACCGCATCGTAAAGCTTGGCACGGTTGACGACGTTCAACGCCGCTTTTTCGTTCGGTGGGTCCCAATAGAAGATTTCGGGCTGGACGGCGCCCCAATTCTGGGTCGTACGGAACGCAAAGTCATAGCCCGTCATGCCGAGGATCGACCAGCCGAACGCCACGCCCGGCATCGGATGCTTCTCCTTGGGCAGCTTGTAATAATCACCCTTCGTGTTCTGCCACACCGGATCGGATTCGATCGCTGCCGTCATCATCTGGAATGTCCAGTTGCCGACCGGATCTTCGCCATCCGACTGCGTGGTGCCGCCGATCGGCATCAGTGCGCCGATATATTCGGGATGCATCACGCCCCAGACATAGGTCTGCGTGCCGCCCATGGAAACGCCGGACACCAGCGCAACGCGCGCGACCTTCAGCCCGTCGCGCAGCATTCGGTAATTGGCCTGGACCATGTCATAGTAGCTGTACTGCGGAAACTTTACGCCGAGACCGTCCGAAGGTTTGCTGGCGCCCCAGGTTCCAAGCGGATCGACCATGATGACATAGTAGCGATCCGTATCGATCGGCCGGCCCGGGCCGATAATTGGCACGGTGCCTGATAACGCTGCTCCTTTGACCCACTGCTCGTACATGTCAGTGGAGTCACCGGAATAATATGAGTTGATGACAACGGCATTGGTGATCTCACCAGCTGCGTTGCGCCGCGGCGTACCGACGGCGATATAGGCGGTGTGCAGTTTCCCGGCGCCAAGCGATTCAAGGGTGACACCGCCCTCCCCGCCATTCTCCCACTTCGAGGGATCAGCGAGATCGTACTTGCCGCCAAGCCGGAAATTCGCAATCTCGTACGTCTTCTTCAGCCCATCATGCTGTATCTGCGACGAGCGGCGTGTGAAGGGCTGCGCGACCGCGAGCGATGTCCCGATCAACAGCAGCAGCAGGCTGATGAGATATCGCCGCATGACATGTCTCCCGATCATGACGAATTCCTCCGGCAGGCTTGATTTTTGCCGAAAGCTAGGAGCGGACGCGGCGCGACCCTTGATCTAGCGCAAGGGAATTTGAACTGCCCGCGCGAGAATTTTGAGAACAAATTACATGCCGGGTCGCCGCGATGCCTTTCCTTACCCACGGCTCCTACCGGATCCGGTATGAGCTCGACGGTCCTGCGACGGCGCCGGCCTACGTGCTGGTCAATGGACTGACTCAATATTCCGAACTGTGGACCGCTTATCGCGACGCGCTCATCGCGCGGGGGTTTCGCGTCGCGACATTCGATCTGCTCGGCCAGGGCGCCTCCGACAAGCCCACGCTTTTCATTAATCAGGACGACCATGTCCTTGCGCTGCATCGCCTGATCGAGATGCTTGGTGAAGGTCCGGTCTTCCTCAGTGGAATTAGCTTCGGCGGCCTGATCGCGCTGCGCTACGCCATCGAGCATGGGGCGCGCCTCTCGGGTCTGGTGCCAATGAGTTGCTTTGCCGAGCTTTCGCCTCAACTTCTCCTGATCGGCAACGCACTACGCACCGGCCTAATTCTGGGTGGAACCGGCTATCTCCAGGATCTGCTGCTGCCGATGAATCTGTCCGATGAATGGTTGAAGCCGCTGTTGGACAAGCTCGACGTGGTCAAGCGGCAGGGCTGGCTGGTCAATGACCTCTACGCGTTGCAGAACCTGATGGAGTCGTTCCTCGACTTCCAGCCGCTGACGCCGCAACTCGCCTCGATCGCCGTCCCAACCATGATCCTAAACGGAGAGTTCGACTTCCTGACGCCGCGCGCCCTACACGAGACGCTGCGTGTCGGAATCCCCAACAGCGCGCTCGTGATCATCCCAGGCGCCTATCACGCTTTCACGTTGGAAAAGGGTGCGCTCACAGCCGACCTGCTCGCGCGCTTCGCCGATGACGTGCTGGCCGGACGCTGGCAGGGGAACAAGGCGGTCTGGATTGCGCCTGAGGATCCTGGCGGTGAGCTCACTCCATTTCCCGCCGGCTACGACCATCTGCGTGCCATCCCCGTCCAGAGGACCCGGGCATGAGCGGACTTCTCGGACCACTCGACTCCGAAGGCCGCGTGCCGCCCAGCCAGCAGACCCGCGTCGCCGCTTTCCTGATCTCGGCCCATGGCGCTCTCGCAAGGCAGTTCGCCCTCGCCCTGCCGGCTAAGTTCGAGGCCGGTTGGCAGACAGAACTGAACGCTCAGCTCTACCGCGAAAGCGAGATCGTCTCGCTTCTGATGCGCGCAACCACATGGGTGCCGGATCTCGCCCTGGGTTATATGGCCGTATCCTGGGAGGCCGCCTGGCTTCCGGCGCCGAACGAAGGCATTGCCGATCGCTCTCTTTGGCAAGCAGTCCACCTCGCCACGCTCGCGCATGCCATCCACGCCGGGATCCGGCCAGCGGCGTTACTACCGCTTGAGGCAAACCCGAATGACCCCTTCGTGATGGCTTTGCGCCGCATCGAGTTCGAGAGCGGGCGCTTGTTGCAGGCGCAAATCCTGTTCCTGAAAGGTCCCGACCTGCTACCCTTCCGCGACACCGTCAGTACAGTCCTGGAAAGCCGACACACCGAACTGCGCAAGCTCTGGCACGACACGCTCGCGAGCCTGGGAATCGTCTGCGAATGATGCGGAGCCTTGACGCAGATCAAAGCAGCGCGACTTCCGCCCTCCAGCATTTATCGACCGCCCTGCACGCGCCGACCGGAGTTCTCCCTCATGAAGGCCATTTCGCTTGAAGAAGCCGTCGCAATGATCCCGGCCGGGGCGAGTGTCATGGTCGGCGGGTTCATGGGTGTCGGGACACCGGAGCGCCTGCTCGACGAGGTGGTGCGGCAGAAGAAGGGCGGCCTGTCGCTGATCTGCAACGACGCGGCGATCCCCGGCAAGGGCGTCGGCAAGCTGTTCGATGCTGCGCTGGTCGCGCGATTGACTGCAACGCATATCGGTCTGAATGCGAAGGCACAGCAGCAGATGCTGGCAAACCAGATCGCCGTTGATCTGGTACCCCAGGGAACCTTCGTCGAGCGCATTCGTGCGGGTGGATGCGGGCTGGGTGGAGTTTTGACGCCAACCGGCGTCGGCACGCTGGTTGCGCAGGGCAAGCGCGAGATCGAAGTCGACGGAAAGCCTTTTCTGCTTGAGACGGCCTTGCGTGCGCAGTTTGCGCTAGTGCACGCCTTCCTTGCCGACTACCTCGGCAACTTGGCGTACGCACTGACCTCGCGCAACTTCAATCCAGTCATGGCGATGGCCGCCGACACCGTGATCGTCACGGCGGAGAACATTGTGCCGGTCGGCGTGATCGCGCCCGACCACGTCGTGACCCCGGCGCCGCTCGTCGACTACCTCATTACAAACGGGTGACGACATGGATCCGCAGATCATCATCGCCCGGCGCGTCGCCAAGGAGCTTCGGAGCGGCGATCTCGTCAATCTCGGCATTGGTATTCCGACGCTGGTCGCGAACTACGTTCCAACGGACCTGAAAGTGTTCTTCCAGTCGGAAAACGGCCTGATCGGAACGGGGCCTATCCCCGAGCAAGGCCTGGCTCATCCGACGCTAACGGACGCAGGGGGGCGCCCGATTAGCGCACTGCCCGGGGCCTCGACCTTTGACAGCGCGATGTCGTTCGGGCTGATCCGCGGCGGCCATGTCGACGTCACGGTGCTTGGCGGTCTTCAGGTCGATGCCCATGGCCATCTCGCCAACTGGATGATCCCGGGCAAGATGGTTCCTGGCATGGGCGGCGCCATGGATCTCGTCAGCGGCGCGAAGCGGGTCATCGTCGCCATGCAGCATGCTGCAAAGGGCAAGTCAAAGATCGTTGCCAAATGCAGCTTGCCACTGACCTCGGCGCGACCGGTGAATCTGGTCGTCACCGACTTGGCTGTGATCGGCTTTGCCGATGGCAGGGCGACGCTTCTAGAGACCGCGCCGGGCGTCACGATCGGCGAAGTGATGGCCGCGACAGAAGCCGACCTCCTCGTCGGCGACCATGTCCGGGAGATGATGATCTGAAGGTAAGGGACATGCGGATATTCGGCGATTTTGATGAGATAAGATCTGCGGTCGGCACCGAAATCGGCGCTAGTGAGTGGATCGAGGTGACGCAGGACCGCATCAACAAGTTTGCGGAAGCGACCTGCGATGAACAGTGGATCCATGTCGATCAGGAGCGCGCGAGGAAAGAAATGCCCGGGGGCACCACCATCGCCCATGGCATGCTGTCCCTGGCGTTGGCACCGATGTTCATCCGCTCGGTGATGGGGTTAAAAGGCCTCCGAAACACCCTGAACTACGGTGCCGACCGGATCAGGTACCTTTCACCGGTCCCGGCGGGCTCGAAGCTGCGCGGCCGCGTCAGCGTTGCTGAAACGGAGGACGTGCCTCCCGACGGGCTGCGCGTGAACTATCATCTGGTCATCGAGATCGAAGGCGGCAAACGACCGGCCTGCGTCGCCGAGTTGATCGCCCTGCACTATCGCTGAGCCGCGTCCCGTCCTCTTCAATCGATGATGTGATAGCCGCCATCAATATAGAGAACGCTTCCCGTAATGAGCTTCGCCCCGTCGAGCGCGAGAAATGCCGTGGCATTGCCGACATCTTCAATGCTGACGAGACTGCGCGAGGGCGCCTTCGATTGCGCCTTGTCCATCAGTTCGTCGAAGTCGGGAATGCCTGATGCCGCGCGCGTGGCCAGCGGTCCGGGCGAAATGGCGTGCACGCGGATACCCTTCGGGCCCAGCTCGGCCGCAATGTAGCGCACCGACGCTTCGAGCGCGGCCTTAGCTACGCCCATCACGTTGTAATTCTCGACCACCATCTGACTGCCATAATAGGTCATGGTAAACATGGTGCCGCCGTTCTTCATCAGCGGCTCGGCCAGATGAGCCATGCGCATGAAGGACCAGCAGGAGACCTCCATCGTCTTCAGAAACCCGTCGCGGCCGACGTCCACCACACGTCCGTGCAAGGCTTCCTTCGGTGAGAAGGCGATCGAATGCAGCAGGAAATCGAGTTGGCCCCAGTCCCTCTCGATCCGGGCAAACACGTCTTCAGTCTGCCCCTCCGTCATGACATCGAGGGGCATGAAAATAGACGCCTCGAGTGCCTGCGCAAGAGGCTCGACGTGCTTCTTCGCGCGCTCGTTCAGGTAGGTGACGGCGACATCAGCGCCGAGAGCGCGAAAGGCCTTGGCGCACCCCCATGCGATCGACTGGTCGTTGGCGATTCCTACGACGAGGCCTTTTTTCCCCTTCAGGGCAATCTTGGAATCTGGAAACACTGGAATCATGATGCCCTCTCCTGCCTCTGATTGTTCGATGTTCTCTTCATCAGCAGCGACAGTGTGTGCTGCGCGATCATCAGCTCCTCGTCGGTCGGCACCACATAGACTGGAATGCGACTGTCGGGACCCGAGATCAGCTGTGAGTGGCGCGTATTCTCGGCTTGATTGAGGGTGACGCCCAGCCACGCGAGCTGGCCAGCGACATGCGCGCGAATTGTTGCGGAATTTTCACCGATACCGGCTGTAAAGACAAACGCGTCCAGCCCCTGCAGCGCCGCGGCAAGCATCCCGGCATTGAGCCCTATGCGGTAGCTGAAATATTCAATCGCGAGTCTGGCTCGCGGATCCTCACTGCTCTCCAGCTCCCGCATATCGTTGCTGACGCCGGATAACCCCTTCAAGCCGCAATCGCGATAAAAGAAGTTCTGGATGTTGGAGGCTGACATCCCCTTCTCGGAAATCAGATACAGCACCACCCCGGGGTCGATCTGACCCGGGCGGGTTCCCATCGGAAGCCCGTCGAGAGCGGTGAATCCCATGGTGCTTTCGACGCTTCGTCCCGCGCTCAAAGCGCACATCGAGGCGCCGCTTCCGAGGTGAGCGACGATCACCCGACCATTCGCGATTTTCGGCGCGACCTTTGGCAAGGTCTTCGCAATGTATTCGTAGGAGAGACCGTGAAAGCCGTAGCGACGCACGCCTTCAGCATAAAGATGATGCGGGATCGCATAATGATCGGCGACCGCGCTATGCGTGCGATGAAATGCAGTATCGAAACAGGCGACCTGCGGAAGCTCCGGGAAATTGCCGAGAATCGAGCGGATCGGCGCCAGATTATGGGGTTGATGCAGCGGCGCGAGCGCAATGAACCGCTCCAGCCGGGTGACGACACCATGATCGATCTGGATCGGCCGGTCGTAGTCCGGACCACCGTGAACGACGCGATGACCGACAGCGATCGGGTGAATGCGTTGCTCGTCCCGCAACCAGGCACCGGCAATGTCCATCGCGGCCGGAACATCCGGCACCGCCTCGATCGGATAGGCGCGATCCGCAAGCGGATCGCCGGTGGAGCCACTCGCGCGCAAACGCGGGCGGCTGCCGATCCCATCCATCTGCCCTTTCAGCTGTCGCCGCAATATTCCGTCACCCTCGATCGAGTAGACCTGGAACTTGACGCTGGAGGAGCCGGCATTGACCACAAGGATGGTATCCATGGCGTTCACGCGGCAATCGTTGGAGCACGCCGGCGCCGGGCATGGGCATACAGCGCAGCGACCGCGCACGAGGCCATCCGCGCACGCGCCGAATCCGCGCGTGACGTCAGGACGACCGGGACGCGGGCTCCGAGCACGATGCCGGCGCCGTCCGCCTTGGCGAAATAGGCGAGATTCTTTGCCAGCATGTTGCCGGCCTCCAGGTCGGGAACGACCAGGATCTGAGCGCGACCGGCGACCTCGGACTTGATCCCCTTGATGCGCGCCGCCTCCACGTCGATGGCGTTGTCGAAGGCCAGCGGACCGTCGAGGATCCCTCCGGTGATCTGCCCGCGGTCCGCCATCTTGCAGAGTGCCGCCGCCTCTATCGTAGACGGAATTTTCGAGGTCACGGTTTCAACCGCTGACAGGATTGCCACGCGCGGCGATTTGCCGAACCCAGCTTCCACATACAGATCAATGGCGTTCTGGATGATGTCGCGTTTGGCGTCCAGATCAGGGAAGATGTTGATGGCCGCGTCCGTCACGAAGATGGTCTCCGCATAGGCCGGCACGTCCATCACGAAGACATGGCTGATACGCCGATCGGTACGCAGGCCTCCGGCCTTCGCGGTGACCGCGCGCATCAACTCATCCGTATGCAAGCTGCCTTTCATCAACAGCTCACCTCGGCCGGCGTGGATCAGCTCTACCCCCTTTGCAGCGGCTTCATCGCTATGTGCTGCGTCAACAAGCTCGAAGGCCGCGATGTCGAGACCATGCCTGGCGGCCGTATCCCGGATCTTCCTTTCAGGTCCGACCAGGAGCGGCCGGATAATGCCGGCCTGTGCACTATCGACAGCGCCCCGCAATGAGCTTTCATCGCACGGATGCACAACGATGGTTGGGGCCGGCGGCACGGCCTGCGCGGCCGCGATCAAGCGGTCGTATTTGCTCGGGGACTGTGCCTGCGACGTGTCGGCTGACATGAGCCGGTTCCTTCCAGACAGTGTTACGATGCCCTCGCCTTGGGGTCGAAAGGGGCAACGTTCGACGCCCTCCCCGACGTTTCGGCGGCGAGACCGAACAGCTGTGCGACACGCTGCAGGCGGCTGGCGCGCTCGCCTGTGATGTCCTCGCTGGCCGACAGCACCTCGCTCATCGTCGTGAAAGCCGCGCGGCGTTGATTGACGTCGTCGGGAAGCAACTTCGGGATAACGGCCAGCGCCGCCTCGCGATCGAGCAGCAGCATGAAGAACTGCTCGCGAACCAGCATCTTGAATTCGGCAAGCGTTAATCGCGCTCCGCTGTCGTCGCGACGAGCCTGACGCAACGCCTCGATGCTGCGTTCATCCACCATTCCTCTCGCCGAGCCGATATAAAGCAGGGCACGGATGGCCGCCTCGCGAAGCCCCCCTTCGCCAATCCTGGATCGGAGCTCGGCGATCCGTTTGTCGAGCATGGCACGGTGTTCGGCCGGCATCTCGCGCCGGCGCGACGGTTCAGCTTTCGGATCTATGCCGACCGCCGCCTGTAGCGCCGGCGAGCCGTAGACGTTGAGGAACATCGCCTCGCTCATCGCTTCCTGCGAATCGCGCCAGCTGTCCAGCGCATGAACGATCTGCTTCGAGACCTGCTCCTGAAATGCCAGGAACGGATTGTCGTTCGAAACCGGCTTGCGGTTCTCTTCTAGCCCTTCCGCTGCCGATTTCACCGCGCTCATCCACGGATTTTGGCTGCTGAACGCCTCGTACTGCGTCCGTAGCGGATGCAGATTGCGCATCATCTCCGCCGTCTGCGGCGCCACCATGCCTTTGATCCAGGGCTGCACGAACTTGCGGTAGGCGGCAAGATTGAGCTCCGAGACGCGTTTTGCCGCGGCAAAGCGCCGCTCGTCCTCAGGCGAATTGCCACCCATGGCCCGAATATCATCTAATGTCCGGGCCTCGCAGCGCATCACCCACTGGCCCACAACGAGATCGGAACTGGAGGTTTCTTCGTTCTTGGCTTCGAAGGTCGCTTCGTAAAGGCCGGGTGGTAGTACATCGATCAGATCGATGTTGCTGGAAAATTCGGCGTGCTCCTTCTTGGCGACACCGCCTGACACGAAGATGCCGAGGTGGCCGACGCTCTCGTGAACGGTATAGACGATCGTCTGTCCATAGGCCCTGATGTCATCAACGTCGGCGTAGCATTCGAGGATCCAACCCAGCGCCTGTTGTGGCGGAGTGATGTTGTCGCCCTTGGAGCAGAACACCACGATCGGCGAACTGATGTTGCGCAGATCTACCTTCTGCCCGTCGGCCATGGTGATATTGCCGGCGGCCAAGTTGTTGCCGACGAAGAGCTCGTCGACAATGAACTGGATCTCCTCGGCGTTGAGATTGACGTGCCCACCCCACCAGCGCTCGAACTCGAGGTAGCGATCGGCTTCGGTATCGACCTTTGAATAGACGTTGTACTGCTTGGTCCAGAGCGTGTTCGAGGGGTTCTGGCCTTCGAAATTCTGGACCAGCCAGGCACCATCGAACTTCCCGCCGCCGAGATCGCTAACGAGCGCAGTTAGCCAGCTTCCGCCCAGCAAGCCGCCCGAATATCGCATCGGGTTTTTGCCATGCACGCCCGCCCAGTACGCGAGCGGGGCTCCGGCGATGATCAGTGGGCCGAACAGTTCGGGCCGAACCGAAGCCAGGATCATGACCGCCCAGCCGGCTTGGCAATTGCCTATCACGCAGGGTTTCCCGTCAGCTTCCGGGTGACGACTGATCACTTTTTCGATGAACAGTGCCTCGGCACGCGCGATACGCTCGATAGTCTGGCCCGGCACCGGCTCCGGCAGGAAGCCGATGAAGTAGCAGGGATGCCCCGCCTTCATCGCGACGCCGATCTCGCTGTCGGCCTTGAACCCGCCGATGCCTGGACCGTGCCCGGCGCGTGGATCAATCACGATGAACGGCCGCCGCGTGGAATCGATCTCGACGCCGGCTGGCGGGACGATGCGGACAAGCGCGTAATTGACGGGTTCGTCCAGCTTGCGGCCATCGATGATCAGTTCGGCCGCATATTGCAGAACGTGTGGCGCGGTTTGGGCGACGTGCTCCCGATATTGGTCGCCGCGCCGGCGCATCACATCGAGGAAGAGTATGCTCCGTTGCCCAGCATCGACCATGTATTCAACCGCCGAGGCGACGAGACCGGACATCGGACCACCGGGTGATCCAGGCACTTCCATCTGCATGCTCCGACCTCGATGTGGTATGAATGCATCCAAAGCCCGCCGCAACTGCAGGCCTTTGATATAGGTCAATGCTGGACGGCGAGTACGCCGACCCAGTCGTGTCACGTCGTCATCCCGCCCGAATGTGTCGAGCTAACTGCCGAGAGTCAGGCCGCCGGCTTTTGCGGGGCCCTTGATACAAATCAAACGGGTAACCGACCGCCCGTTCATAGACGAGCCTCAGGCCGTCGTGTTTTCCGCCGCCCGAGCCGAGACCTCGCATGTCGGACATCGCCAAATACAGGGTGACGGAACGCTTGCGGGACGGCAGCACGGCCGAAATCCGAGCGTTGCGGCCGGCCGACGAGACGGCTGTCCTCGACGCGCTGGATCAGACCAGCAAGCAGTCGTTGCAGCGCCGTTTTTTTGGGATCAAGCGTCATTTCTCGGACAAGGAGCGCGCGTTCTTCATGGATGTCGACTTCATGAATCACGTCGCGCTGGTGTGCGAGGTCGGGCAGCCCGAGCGGACAATGATTGTCGGAGGCGCTCGATACGTCGTGTTTGAGCCCGGACGAGCCGAGTTGGCCTTCGTCGTCATCGACGCTTGGCAGGGCCGAGGCATCGGCTCCATCTTGATGCGCCACCTTGGCGAGATCGCCTCCAATGCCGGATTGCGTGAACTCACCGCTGAGGTCCTGCCCGAGAACAAGTCCATGCAGGCGGTACTCGGCAAGTTCGGCTTTAAGCCGGACGGGAACCGCGACCCACAGACGATGCGTTTCGCGCTACTCCTGGGCAAAGAGGGGCGGTGATCAATGAGCGGTGCATGGCGCCCGCGCTCAAGATCTTGCGGAGCGATGCATCGTCGCACCCCATCGCCGGTCGGCCCCGGGCGCCCTGGTTATCCTGTTGCCGGCCGTCCCGGTCGGCCCGGTTATCGTCCCGTGGCTGGTTATCCGGGCTGCTACTATGGCTACCGCATATACGGAGCGGCGGGCGCCGTGGGAGGGGCCGCCCTCCGAGCTGCAGCCTAGGGAGCTACGACAGCTGCTAGTACGACAACTATGGCAATTACGTCCCGGTCAGCACCTTACTGACTGCTGCCCATCGGCGACAGGTCACCTCACGCCGTCGCGGCGCTTTCTTTTTACCTGCGTATCGATCCGTGGCAGAGACTTTGCGCCCACACATTTTGTGGCCTCAAATAACAAAAACTTGGCGACTTCCCGCAAGCGAGTGTCTCCCGAGTACTGCTATCTCCGATCGACCTCACCCCAATGCGCAGGCTGGTCGCGGTGGACCAAAGCGCTTGGTCAATGCTCCCACAAGACACCCAGGATCGAATTTTGGTCGACGGCAGCATGCCCGAAAGAGCGCTTACGCAACTGAAGATCGCGCAGGCTTACGTTCGGCTTTCGTGCATCCCCGACAACGATCAAAATTTATCCGTTTCGGTCGCCACGGTGGCAAGCTGTGTAATACGCATGTTGCGAGGTCCCAAACTCGATCTGAATGGCGTGCCACTATTTTGGCTAGAGCTGTTTGATCTCAGTGCCGGGCTTTCACTCGACAGCTGCTGCTGCCACAGCATCGAGGATGCGGTACCGGTGCTTGAGGGCTTCGTTGCCCAGGCCGCAGCCATGAGCCAGCCCGGGGGCCAGCCGCTATGAACGATCACCGGCATCATCTCGAAGCACTGCGAAAGCAGGCAGCAGAGGTTGCGTTGATAAGCGCGCTTACGACCTCGCCAGAGAAGCGAGAACTTTTCGCCAAGATTGCGGAACATCTCAACACGCTCGCGGCTGCTGTGGAGCTGGCATTGAAGGCCGGCTTCATGTCAGAGGCAGGTACCGGACCACATAGGTTGGGGACTGCTCGGGCAAAGATTTGATCTAGCTCAACGCGGCCTTTGTTTATGCGCCGACGGTCGGCACATGAAACCGCTCGTCAGAAAACGCGGCGCGGCTAAAAAGCTCAAGCTGTCCTACACGGAATGGCGCGCCGAATCGTCGCGGAATACGCCAGCCAGCTGGGGCGACCATCAACACCTCCGGACGATGCTCACGCATTCGAACGCTTCCATGCACCCGGTTGCAACCTTTAGCATAGTCTCGACGGGTGTTCGGAATGACAAATTTGAAATCGCGAGCCGTCTATCTGGTTCTTCTTTTGGTTCAGCTCAGTGGAGCCCTTTTCATAATCTTGGAGGGCTTGCCCGAATTTAGGCACTTGATGAACTATCCCGGTGAGCAGCTGCCGTTCGAACGATCTGACAATCTTGCTGCACCGATCATGATCATGGCAATGCAGGTCGCCTATTGGTATCGCCTGCAGCGCGTTCCGCTTCCCCCTCAGCGCTCGAATCCAATCCTGAGCCACCTGTTTTTGTTTCTGGGGCGTCTTGCCTTCATTTTTGGTGGGTCGCTGTTCGGCGTCGTGTTCTTCAGACATTTGCCCGAGATCCATCAGGGCGCCGATCTATGGCTCATGTTTCGTCGCGGGCTGCAACTCCTGGCGTCGCTGTTCGCGCTATTCTGCGTAACGCTTGAATTAGAGCGATTAGGGCGCGCGCTTGGAAGTAACCAATAGCCGCCTCGCCTGCTTCAACACCACGCCGGGCTTCACGCCACGGCCCAATCTGCATTGGGACACAATGCAGTAGCCAAACACTGACATCCTGTTTGTCGAAGGCGCGCCTGCCAATCGTACAAGCTTCCAACGACTGGCGAGAACGTCGAAGGCCCCGGTGCAGTCACCATCTTGATCGGGGCCGGTCACGCCGTGGGTGGCCTACTTTCTCGGGTCTGGAATGATCACGCCCGCAAAGTGTGATTCACAGACCCACGACCTTTCCGCGTTCGTGCGCATTTCCGCTGGGCTGGAGAATCCCGGGCTGGCGCGCATGATCGTGGCGATGCCGGTCAAACAGTTCGCGCAGGCATCCAAGCCTGGGGGCGGATGCTGCTCAAATGCCTCTCACACTGCTCCGCTGCTGCGCATCTTTCCCTCAAATCGTTTTTGGTCATCAGGAGTCCGGATTGCAAACTTCTAGGTGCCTTTCTAACGACACCGAAGCTCTCAGTAGCACGGCGGATATGGGTAATAACCGCAGTGTCGACGGTGATAGTACGCTCCCGTGGCCGCTGCTCCAACGGCAGCCGCGCCTACCGCAGCTCCATAGTATCCACGCCGATAAGCGCGCCGATGCACTCGCCTATGAACCCCCGCAACGCTGCCTGGTGTGAGCGGACGACCGACACGAGCATCAGCTTGGTCGACGGAGATAACGACTGTCCCGGCCGGTGACAGGTGAAACGACACTGGCGTCAAGCACAACATCGCTGCACCGAGGCCTGCGCCCAAAACCGCTGATATTTTCATGTTTTCTCCTGTTTGGTTCGTTGCGAATTGCCTAGTGGCGCATGACTACGTTTCTCTTCGGCACCACCGTCGTGCCATTTCTGGTGCGGCTGCGCGCAGCCTGTGCACGAAAGCATCGCTGACGTTGACCTAGATCAACCCAGCCGCCGAAAGAGGTTGTCGGGTCGGGGGTTGCGAAAGATAAGCATGCTGAAGATGATCCGCCGAGGGAGGAGTAAACCAAGACAAGCGCCCAGCACGTGCCTGCTGCTACTTGGCCGCAGCGGATCGAACGCTCCGGTCCTTTTTGTTTCCGACGGGCGAAGCGGTCAAATTGGTGAGCCAAGGCTCTCCAGCTACGGAAATGCTCATAAGCACCGAAGATCGGGGGGCCGGGTGGAAAACTGGCCGACTTAGGTAGCTCTGTTCTGAATGGCCGTTGGTAGGGTGCGAGATTTGTTCTTCTTGCAATACGTAACGACCGCACTGGAATTCCTCTGCAGACGGTCGAAGTCCAATAAACTGTTGCTTGCTGCGGCGTTGTAGTAGCCACTCATAAAATATCTTACAAACTCTTGATCCGCTGGACCGTACGCCAACCAGGTTCCGCAAGTGATCTTGTTAAAATCCAGCGTAGCGTTAGGCACCGCAGTTACGCCCATCGATTTTTCCAGCCCTGCCATCACACTGGCGCTCGGGTTGGATTGGCACCACCCTCTTACGCTTGCGACATTTGTCCGATGCAGGTCAAAATCCACAAAAGTCCTCCGACTTTCATAAGCAAACCAGCCGGTCATCCAAGCCGAAAACTTGCTCGACGGTGCAGCCGGCATGGCAAGATATTCGCCACAGGTGATGCTGCGTATATCGGCCGTCGTGGCGCGCGCCTCACTGGCGAAAGCTGAGGACACTAAGATCAGCGCAAGCAGAAGCAATCTGCACCTCATTGTGATGACCTCCCGAGCAACGATTGCTACCAGACCAAGCAACAGCGTGATCACACATCCCGTGACCACAACTGTATTCGGGCGTTGTGGCGACGGCCTAGTTGATCTAGATCAACGCCGGCGAAGCAATGTCCCTGCCAACCATCCCGGCTCAAGCAAAGTATGTCCTCGCGAAGGCAACGAAGTGCTCGTCACGTCAATTTAGGGATGGCGCACACTGACGCAAGAGACCGTGAGGTGGCGCTTACGCCGGCCGCGATTCAGGCGTAATGTACTCACTCAAGAGTCGATCGATCACCAATTGGGTCTCAACTTCGGTTCGGAATCCTGCAAGGATCAAAATAGAACCTCGCGGCGATTCTTGCGCCAGAGACGTCTCGCGGGTACCTTCGGCCGTGATTGACGGGTCCGGGAAGTGCCGTCGGATCGAGGCATGACAAGACATGATCTCCCCCTCTTCGAAGTGAACTACTCCGGAGCAAGCTGCAGCAGGGTAGAGGGACTCGCAATTGCACCAAAGGGCATCGTCCTTGGGTACACTATGAATAGCACTTGAGCCGGCCTGCAAACCCGAGCGCCATGACGTCACCCTTTCTCCGCTCCACACTCGGCAAGTACTCCGCTCGTCGAAGTAATCAACGGCAATTAGGGCTTTTCGCTGCAACTCAGCTTCTGTTGAGACCTTGACCGGAACTGTCGTGGTGTCATTCCGGTCCATCGCTTGAACGCGTGTGTGAGGGAACTCAGTTCGCGATAGCCAAGCAGCCAAGCAACTTCAGACACGGGTAGCTGCTCTTCTTTGAGATACCGCTTTGCAAGCGCGGCCCGCAACTCATCAAGGATTTCAGCGAAGGACGTCTTCTGTTCGCCAAGCTTGCGTGACAACGTGCGGGTACTCAGTCCCATCTGCCGTGCGACTTCCTTCGCGACGCCTCTACCGTGAGGCAGCAGTGTGGTAAGCGTCTTTTCGACTTTTGAACGGACCGTCGGGCCATGCGGCACTTTCCGTACCAACGCTTCATCCGCATAGCGTCGCAACAAATCGTGCAGATAGCCGTCGCGGCCGACCAGCGGAAGCAGTGCCACCGGCACCGGAAAGGAGATCACATCGCCGTCAGCGCCGAACTCGACGTCCCTGCCAAAGAACGTTCTAAATTCGGGCGGCAGCGCGGCTCGCAGGTGCCTCACTTGGAGCCTGGACGGCACCAGACGGCCATCCGTCACCTGCCTGCAGATCCGCACCAGCGTCACTATCCAAAATTCGATCTGTTGCCGCTCGCCCCTTCGATCGACACCGACATATTCGAGGGCAACGGTCGCAGTATGCCCCTCCATGTCGAAACACAGCCGGACTCCCTCATTCATGATCCGGCTGTACCGTTCCGCGGCACGAAGCGCGTCGGCGACATTCTCCGACGACGCCATAACGTAGTAGACAAGGCCGATCTCACGCAGATCAAAGCTCCGGGCCAGCCGGAAACCCAGGATGTCGTCCTCCAATACTTGGGAGGCCAATTCCAGAATTTTGATCTGAGTCGCCACCTCGAGCCGGACTGCAGGGTCGCGGAAGTCATTCAGCGTCAATCCCGCCTTGGACAGTAGCGCAGCTGTGTCTTGGCCAGAGGCAGCGACGCGCGCGCAAGCCAACCGTGCAATACCGCCCGTCGCGCTAGGTATCGCACTCAGGCTTCCCGCCGACCTATAACTCGCTCCTGCCTTGCTCAAGACCTTAAAGCCTACATTCATGGCGATCCAGCATTGGGCGATCCCCGTCACCATAATAGAAACATTCTGCTGCAGCGCCCTTTCACATTTGCCCGACTGCGTATCTCCGGAACGTCCAAGCGGTGCTCTTCCAAAGCCGCTTTTCTTTTCCGGCGGGAACTCAAAAGGTCGCGGGGCTTCGATTTCCTGCAAATGCCTGAGGTCATTGCGTTCGCAATGTTTGACCTAGGTCAACACTGGGCCACCAGGGATCCAAGATTGATTACGTGGGACACGAATGCTCAGCGTCGTCATTCCAGGACGGCCGAACGATCTAGAAGACAAGCGCGATGCTTATAACGTCCTTTCCGCTTTGGAGGTCGTCGTGTTGATCAGCGCGAGCCTGATCCTGGACGATGCTCTGGCCCGTCGCGATGGTGGCGGCGGCTTCCGGGTGGCGGAGGATCACGAAGGCCGAATGAGAGCCGGAGGTTTTCAGGCGACAGTTGCCGAGGAGGAGCTGTTCACGCTGGACGCATTCGCGGCGGGCGCTGCCGGACGCTCGCGCCCCGGTGCACCCGATCGCGGAGCGGTCGGCCGCCCAAGACGATTTGCTGCAGAGCGTTCGCTCGCGCATCGCGAAGCCGCTATTCCATTTCGTGCGGGCGAAGAACTGCAATGACGGTCTCAGTCGAAGAGGCAAATTATGAAAATTATTGCCCTGTTGCTCGCTTCCACATTGTCGATTGCATGCGCCAGCCAGAGCCAAGCCGTAGTGAGAATTGCGAACGATCGAGGTGGTTTGATCCAACGTTACCTGGATCGTTATGATGAGTTAAAGGGCACGGGGCAAACCGTGGTAATCGATGGCCTCTGCGCGTCCGCCTGCACGATCTTATTAGCAAAGATCCCATCAGATAGAGTTTGCGTGACAGAAAGGGCAAACCTTGCTTTCCACGCAGCTTGGGATCTCGGCGCCGGCGGACGCCATGTTACAAATCGAGAAGCTACACGGATGATCTATTCGATGTACCCGGCTCCAGTTCGGAGTTGGATCTCAGGCCGGGGTGGTTTGTCGCCTCACACCATCTTCCTTCGCGGCGCGCAGTTACAGACGATATTTGCGCGCTGCTATTTGGACTCCGCAGTCTTCTTGCGGTCATAGTCCTAAGCTCGCGTCTGGGCCTGCAGCAATGGCCGCATCGCAAGTCACTGAAGTCGCTTTGATCTATCTCAATTCTCCGACAGGAGGGGGTATCAGTTTGGGGGAGTCGCGTCCATCGCCCCGCCGCGCCGGCCGGGCGGTTGGGCGCTTCCAGGGAGCACGATATGATCAAGTCGCTCGGAATTGCCACGTTCGCCTTCTTCTTCGCAGTATCGGCTCAGGCGATGACGCCTGGCCCGATTGCGCAGCCCGAAAGCCTGATTACGGAAGTCGCTGCTGCCTGCGGCGTCGGTAGGACACGTATCAACGGCGTGTGCGTGGCACGGACGACCGTCCGGCATACCCGTCGGGCGGTCCGCAGATGTGTGAGAGGGACGACGTGCTGATTGGTTGTCCTCAAGGACAATACGCAAATTGGTGTGTCGCGATTAGAATTCTAGAGTACCGACCCCAACGGTACATCGACGCCCCCCACCGGCCTCAGTCTTCCCAGACTGAGGCCGTCTTGCACCTGAAAGGTTGGACGGACCGGTCACCTTGTGGGATTTATCGAACCGGGAACAACTCCAACCGCAACGCTGATGCCGGCACGCCAACAATCAGCCTTCGAGAGCCGGTCATCGTCAACTGACGAAGCCGACGATTCAGGTGAATAGCGCAGACACAAGAAGCAAATGTTTACGCAATTTGCCACTCGACCATCAACGCGATGTTCTTCATTTTCCCGTCTGATAATCGCCTTGTGCGTCTTGTTTGGTCGGATGTTCGGAATGGTCCTGTCGTAGCGGAGGTGGGCGGCATGTCCGAAATGGTGGAAGTGCTCGCCGGAACGAGTTTATTTCTACTCGCCTTCTCGCTGCTGATATTCGACATCCCCCGCTACACTTTATCGCTGGTCTCTCTTACTCTGTTCAGCTCGAAGCGGCGAAGCGCTGGCAAGACGGTTTGCCAGGCAACGGTAAGCGTGATTATCCCGACATTCAACGGCGGCTCCGGGCTTGCTCCTTCGATCAGCTCGCTGCGCCGGCAAACCCTGCGACCTGTCGAAATCATCGTCGTCGACGACGGCTCCACCGACGCAACACGTGCGGTCGCGGAGCGGGCGAGAGCGCAGGGCCTGGTTGACATGGTTATCTGCCATGGGGCGCGCTGCGGCCGCAGCGCTGCCATCAACGCTGCAGCACGGTTTGCCCGCGGCGATCTTCTCTTAACCGTAGATGCCGACACTGTCTTCGAACCGAACGCGGTTGAGCGCCTCGCGGCTGCGTTCGGCGATCCGCTCGTCGCCGGCGCGAGTTGCAGCATCGCGATCAGCAACGAGCGCGACTCGATATGGACAGGGCTTCAAAGCGTCGAATACCTGATGTCGATCACCGCGGGGCGGTCGATCCTCGACGTGCTATGTTGGTCCGGAGTATGACTTCACGCCAGAGATCGCGGGATACACTTGCCCGAAGTGCTGCCGCGGCATTGTGCCGGCTGACCCAGCTTGCGAGATCGTGGGGACTAGCGCGCGCTGCACCCGATGTCGGGTTGAGATGGTGGTTTCGGCTGCGTATGCTCCGGCTGGCTTGTAACGATTGGCGATGATCTTGTTAGACGTTCGTTGCCGAATGACTAGTTCCGCCGATGGCGCTGTAAGTGGATGTGTTCCCTGAGCGCTCTTGCATCCTGCCGGAACGATCGAGTTAACATAGATGAACGGAGATGTTTGATCTGCGTCAATCGGCGATGGTGCCACCTGCATTGCACTTCAGGAAGGTCGCGGCCGTATCAGCGCGCTGCGGCTCTTCCTCCAGAAGGAGAATGCCATGCTCCGCCAATTCCTTATTGCAGCTTCAGCCGCGACCGCGCTGCTTGTAGCTAGTTTGCATTCTGACGAAGCCTTCGCCCGTCGTGGTGGTGGAGGCGTGCGAGCCGGAGGCTATCACGGCGGCGGCGCGATGCGGGCGGGCGGCTACCGCGGCGGAGCCGTGGCCGTTCGAGGCTATCGAGGCGGTGCAGTTGCTGTGCGCGGCGGACGCTATGGCTATCGAACCGGCGCGTACCGTGGCTACGGCGCCTACCGAGGCTACCGCTACGGCGCAGCCGCAGTAGGCGCTGCGGCAGTCGGCGCCGCCGCAGCAGGCGCGTACTACGGAGGCGGCTGCGGATACGATGGCTACGGAAACTGGATTTGCCCGAACGGCTACTAAGGGTCTCAAGCGGACACTAGCGCTAGGGCAAGCGGGCAGCCCGTTCTGCCCTAGTAGCTGGTCGATCACGCGCGAAGCCTCCGGTCGGATTTGCGCGGCTTGTCCGCCCCAATGCCAAGTTGGACGTGCGGCCATTGATGACTGGGAGAGCCATCCCGACAACGAGCCCAAGTCGGTGCTTTAAAGACCAGACGCGACCAGGCAACCTCGATCGAAGTCTGCAGATGGCTCAACGAGCCCGCCGCCGCGAACACCTCTGTGGCTCTCAGGCACATTGAATCGCCCCGGCTGTTTCGGATAACGAGCCTTGATCAGCCCGTTATCCCGACAGCCCGAAAGCTATTTTCGGCCGGGGCATTCACCCATTGGCACAAAGTGCACTGGCCAAGCACTGCGCATCTGATTGTCTAGAGTGCGCCTTGCCGATTCTTTCGAGCCCCCAAGCTTCCAGGATTGGCGAGATCGTACAGGCCCCGGCGCGGCATCAGCTTCGCCGGGGCCACGCGGGGATGGTCCAGGACTATGGACACAGAAGCAGATCGGCAACGAGGTTCGGAGTTGGGTCGCCGCTGGGCAGAGCATGCTTCGGCGCACGAGCTTGCCACCATGGTGAGCGGGTCGTTTGATGATCTCAGCGAAATTCTGCCAGCGGACGCATCTGATCAGTTCGTCGGCGGGTTCCGCGAAGGCGTGTTGCACGTCTGGCGCGGGGCCTAGGATCTCAGCATAAGGGTGCGGGGATGAGACCAAGCGCCCTTGCCCACCATCGCGGAACAATTTCAGGCGGCCAGTTGACCGGTCAATATTCCTGACACAACTCAAGCGCGCAAATTGCTCAATTTTCCCAACTGTTGCCGCGTAAGCACACCGAATTCCAGTCGGCTCAGCTAGCTTCGAACTGGAATGCCGGCTGCCAAAAGAGCCGGCATCGTTAGGGTGAAACGTGGATGGAGCAAAAAAAATGAAAAAGATTTGGTTGAGTTGCATGGCCTTGCTGGCGGTGAGCATGGCGGCACCCGCGTCAGCGGCTGATCTGGCTGCTAAACCTTACGTCAAGGCCCCGCCTCCGGTGATCGCGCCGATCTATGATTGGACCGGGTTCTACATCGGCGCCAACGGCGGTTGGGGACAAAGCCACGGCTGTGTGGATTTCGTGACGCCAGCAGGGACGGTCGCAGGTGGTTGCGCCGATCGCTCCGGCGGCCTCGCTGGCGGACAGATCGGGTACCGCTGGCAAACCAATCAGTTTGTGCTCGGCCTGGAAGCGCAGGGAGATTGGGCAGAAATCAAGAATACGCGGGTCAGTCTGATCGACCCGCTGATTTCGACAACCGGTAAGATTGACGCCATCGGGCTCTTCACGGCGCAGCTCGGCTGGGCGTGGAATGCCTCGCTGTTTTACGTGAAGGGCGGCGCCGCCGTGACGCGCAACCGATTCGATATATTCAACAACGTCACCGGGGTCGGCCTGGCATCGGCGGGCCACACACGCTGGGGCGGCGCCCTTGGCGTGGGCTGGGAGTACGGCTTCACGCCCAATTGGTCGTTCGGCATCGAATACGACCATCTCTGGATGGGGCGTGACAATGCCGGCTTCGCAGGCGTCGTCACTCCCGGAGGGTTCGTCCTCACCGGCAGCGGGGTCAGCCAGGATGTGGACATGCTCACGCTTCGGTTGAATTACCGTTTCGGTGGATACGGCGCACCGGTCACGGCGAGATATTGATCGCACCAACTTGGCAAACCAAAGCCCCGGCATGCCGGGGCTTTTTTGTGCTTATGAATCCTTGGCACTCAAGAAGCCGAGCATCTCCAGCGCAAGCACCTTGAGAGAGCTGCGACTGCGTCATCGTCCCAAGACAATTGTCTCGAACTGTTACCATTCTGTGACGCATTTGGACGTTGCTTGTGCCTAGTAGTGAATGCCGTCGTAACCTGGGGTCCTGCGGTTCGCGGAGCGCTTTGCTGTAACAGCGCTTGGCTGCAAATACTGCCCAGAGGTTTGTAAATGGGATCAAACAAACCGCAACGCTGCGTCATCAACTATGCGGCCGCGATTGCTGCACTCGTGCTTTGCAGTGATGTTTCGTATGCCGACCAGGGCGGTAGCTCATTCTGGTTTCCAGGCCAGTTTGCGAGTCTTGCCGCCGTGCAGCAGACGCCGGGCTGGGCGCTCAGTGTCATCGATTACCATTCAGGCGTAGCGGCCGCGGGGAGCGCTGCCGTGGCTAAGCAGATCCAAGCCAGCAGAATCCCCGCCAACGTCAACGTCAGTTTGAATCTGGGTCTGAGCGGACGGACTGATCTAGTCGCCCTCGCGCCATCGTATACTTTCGAGACGACGGTGCTTGGCGGTCAGTTGGTCGTGGGCATGTCCGGCCAATACGGCAGAGCCGCCGCCAGTCTCGCTGGAACACTGACAGCGATGGCTGGACCGATTGTGGTGACGCGCACTGGGACTGTCGAAGGCTCACTTGTCTCATACGGCGACCTCGCGCCATTCGCGGAGGTGTTTTGGAACGATGGCGTCCACAATTACATGGCTTACGTCACAGGCAATATTCCCGTCGGTGACTATGATCCGACGCGGATTCCCAATATCGGGCTCGGTCATGGCGCGATCGACATTGGAGGCGCCTATACCTATTTCAACCCGGCGGCAGGAAACGAAATCTCGGGCGTCGTCGGCCTCACCTACAATTTCAAGAATCCGGACACCCAGTACCAGAGCGGCATCAATCTCCACTTCGACTGGGGCGCATCGCACTACCTCACCAAGCAGCTTTTCGTCGGGCTTGCTGGATACGCCTATCAGCAAATCGCCGACGACTCAGGGCAGAACCCGATCCTCGGTGGCTTCAGATCACGCGTTTTCGGCCTCGGTCCGCAAATCGGGTACAGCTTCCCGATCGGAGATATGCAGGGCTCTCTTAGTCTAAGGGGATACGGCGAATTTGGAGCAGCCAACCGTCCGTCGGGATGGAACACCTGGCTGACGTTCACTATTTCCCCGTCTGCGCCTGCCGCCGTAGCGCCCAGGAAGCATTTGGTTGTGAGATAGACCTCTTCCGAACTGGAAGGTCGGCTGCGGTCGGCCGAAGTATCAATGAGAGAAACTGCGAAGAACTCCAACCTTCGCAAATCTTGTCCGACATGCGTCACTGAGCGAACCTCAGGCAAGCGGCAGGTCTCAAAGGGCCACAAGCGGACCGCGACGACAGCTGCTGCGGCAGCCCGAAGACGCCAAGAGCAGCATGAAGAGGCCGTGGGCGCTCATTCAAGTTTTCGCTGAATACCAAGTTGCATGGCCTGGGGAACGTGCGGGCTACCACTTGATCCAAATCAATGGATGCCTACCCCCGAGACCTAGCGTCAGGCCAGACTATATCTGTCGGAGAAAGAAGATGCTGAAGCACTTGCTTGTGGTTCTTCTTTTGCTGGTTTTCCCCTCCTCACTCCATTCCGTTACTGCAGCAGATGACCGAACTGCGGGACCACAAATCCAGGAGGAAATCTGGGCGCTGCCGTTTCCGCTACCTGTGCTTGCTTTCTTGGTACGACCGGTCGGAGATGGCCCGTTTCCCCTCGTGATCATGAACCACGGAATTTCTCTGGACGCCAATCAGCGGTCCATGTTTCCGATGATAGAATATCGGGACGCGGCACGCTGGTTTGCGCGTCGCGGCTACGTGGTCATCTCGCCGATCAGGTACGGAGCCAGCAGTCTCGATGACAAGGATCAGGGGCTGTACGGAGCTGTCTTCGGCCACGTTGGTAGCTGCGACAACCCGAATTTTCGTGGTCCCGGGCTCGCTATTGCCACTCTGAATGAGTGGGTCATCGACTACATGAGTAAGAAGAAGATGATCCAGCCTGGTAAGGTCATCGTCGTTGGCCAGTCGGGCGGTGGATGGGGCTCGATTGCTCTTGGAAGCCTGAACCCGTCATCCGTTCAGGCTATCATTACCTTCGCGGCGGGGCGTGGAGGCCGCGTCGATGGCAAACCCAATAACAATTGTGCTCCCGATAAGCTTGTTGCCGCTACCGGCGAGTTTGGACGCACCGCACGTATACCGATGCTTTGGATCTACGCGGAGAACGACACCTATTTTGGGCCGGAATTAACGAAGCGGATGTTGCAAGCCTTTGTCGAAGCGGGCGGCAATGTCGAATATCGTATGCTGCCCCCCTTTGGAAGTGACGGGCACTTCATGATCGATTCCGCGGACGCTGTGCCGATCTGGTCGCCCTTGGTAATCCAATTTCTAGAGAAGCATTCAGCAACCGCCACGCCGTCGGGACAAGTCAGCGGCTCTTCACCCCAGCAGGAGCCTCACGCGAAGCGGCCGCGGCTGCGCGTGCCTGAAAACATTCATTACTCAAACTGGGAGAAACTTTGCTTCGACTCGTCCGACGGGACCACGATATGCCGGACGACATCAACCGGCACGGACGCCCTCGATCAGGTGGTGGTGCGTGTCGACCTGATCCAACGAGCTGACGGTCCGGCTCGCTTGCAGCTCTTCGTTCCGCAAGGAGCAAATCTGCAGCAGGGGGTCAAAGTGACGATAGATCAGGGCAGCCCCACCCAGGTTCCCTTCAACTGGTGTCTCACCAACATCTGCATCGCGGCACGAGGAATCGAACCAACCTTGGCCGCTCAGATGGAAGCCGGTCAACAGCTCAAACTTGAACTCACTGACCTCAACGCCTCTTCAGTTGGGATAGGTCTGCCGCTCGAGCAGTTCGCCAACGTTCACAAGGGGCCGCCCACCCGCACGTTCGATTTCACGTCAGATGAGGAATGAATAACGTTGTTGAGACAATGTACTGCTGTGAGAGGTCCAGATCATGCGCGAGACGTTCGGAGACGCTCGCACCGCTGTCCTGGTAGCCCCGGCAAACATGACCTGCGGCTCGATGTGTTGCGAGGTGTCGGCCAGTGAATGGTCTTCCTAGACCATATCATCAAGGAGGCGCCACAACTCAGCGCACGACTAAATGCCTCGCGTGCACGAATAAAGGAACTCAAGCTTCGGCTTCAGCTGGATAGGGTGCCACCCGAGCTCGTGGTCAACGAGGACAATGGTGAGCCTTATGACGAGAGTACCTATCGCCATTGGGTGTCGACGGTACGAGCCGTCGCTATCTTCGGCTTTCTCGCGCACGACAACGCGCGCCAGGCAATTATCCGTGCAGAGCGTCTGAACGCCGAACTGATAAAAAAACGTTGACAAGCTGTTCGCCCCCTTCCCTCTCGATGAGGAGAATAAGGCGCAGCGCGCCCGAGCGGTCGATCAGCGCAAGCCCGCATTAGCGGAACGGCTGGATGCGCAGACCGCACGCGACAGCAATGGCCGTGACACAGCATGGCGTCTAAAGCCCTGCGCCGCGCTGATGTTCGTCAACGGCACCGGCGAACTCGACCAAAAGCAAGACCAAGACCTGCGTGATACCTGCGGCATGCTTCTCGATCGGGCTGGCTGCGACTTGCTGACGATCTGCGACATCACTGGGCATTCATACCGAAGCGCGCAGACGATCGTGAAGCACTACCGCGCCCGCAACGCGGCTCGCGCCGCTTCCGACATCGACAGGCTTGAATTGCAGATGCGGAAGGAAGTCATGACGAGCTGAACGCAGACCGGTGGGTCTCGTGCTGCAGCGTCGGATGGGCTCGGTCCTAATTATCCACTCGTCGCACGGCGTGCGACCATTAAAAACGTCGCACGAGACCCGGTTTGTTCTGCCTAGGAATCTAAAAAAGCCCTTGCGGGCCGATATCTTAGGGTGGTGGGCGCACCAGGGCTCGAACCTGGGACCCGCTGATTAAGAGTCAGCTGCTCTACCAACTGAGCTATGCGCCCGAAAGGCGGTTAAAGCCTTGCGAGGCCGGTCGTTTAGCAAAGCGATCCGGGTCTGGCAAGCGATGGCGCGCAAGTTTTCCAAGGGTATGCCAAGGCTTTTCCAAGGGTAGGCCCACATCCCCCAAAAAAGCGAAAAGCCGCTGGATTCCAGCGGCTTCGCCAGGGTTGATCGCGGCAACCCTTGCAGGTTCAGAGCCGGCCCTCGTGGTCCCGGTCCGGGCCGCCGTCGCGGTCGAACCGGTCACGGTGGAAGTGGTCCATGCCGCGCTCCATCATGCGGTCCATGCCACGCTCCATGAAGTGGCGGCGGGGTCCGTCTTCGCCGCCGCCGAACGGGCCGCGGTGGCGGGTCAGCACGGCGAGGCGCCGCTTCTGGCCCTCATCCAGGGTCTTGTAGAGCGGATCGGCGGCATCGGCGATCTTCTTCAGGGCCGCCGACGTCGCCCCCATGTCCTCGGCGCGCTGGCGCAGGCGGGCGACCGGATCCTCCGGCCTGTCGGCATCCTTGTTGGCGTCCTTATTCGCGTCCTTGCCGGGACCGGCATTCATCCGCGCATTGGCGCGATCGATGCGCAGCTTGGCGAAGTCGCGCACGGCGGCCTCGACCGGCGGCCACAGCTTTTCCTGGTCGGCGTTGAGCTTCAGCCCGGCATGGACGGCGGCTATCCGCGCGTCGACCATGGCGGCGCGGTCTTCCGGGTTCATGCGGATGTGCTCGTGCATCCACGGGCGATGATAATGGGCATAGACCGCGCCCGAGCCGGCGATGCTGAGCACGGCGATGGCGGCGATGGTGAACTTCCTCATGCGAACTCTCCTCTGGAAGGATGCCACGAGGATGGGCGCAGCGCGGCTTACGTGCAACTTACAACTTGGACAGGAAGCGCGTTCTGTCGAAGATGTAACGCTCCTGAACCTTTATTCAGTCGCAATCGGTAGTCATTCGCAACAAAAAGGGGCTTCCGCGCCCGGCACGGAAGCCCCCATTCATCATCCGTTCAAATCAGTTCGTCGTGCTCTTCGCTTCCTTCTGGAATTCGTCGATCAACGGTTGCCCGATACGGCTTGCGGCGTCCTTGTAGACCGGCTCCATGGCCTTGCGCATCGCCTCGTCCTGCTCCGGCGTGAGCTTGATGATCTCGCTCTTGCCGCTCTTCCTGATCTCGGCGAGCGCGTCCTCGTTCTCCTTCTGCGACTGCGTATTGTTGAAGTCGGTCGCTTCCTTCATCGCCTTCGTCAGCTGGTCGCGGATGTCGGCCGGCAAGCCGTCCCAGAACTTCTTGTTCACGATCACGACGTAGCCGATATAGCCGTGATTGCTCTCGGTGATGTACTTCTGCACCTCGTGCATCTTCTGGGTATAGATGTTCGACCAGGTGTTCTCCTGCCCGTCGACGACGCCGGTCTGCAGCGCCTGGTAGACTTCGCCGAACGCCATCACCTGGGGCAGCGAGCCGAGCGCCTTGAACTGGGCCTGGAGCACGCGCGAGGACTGGATGCGGAACTTGACGCCCTGATAGTCGGCCGGCGTCACCAGCTTCTTGTTGGCACTCATCTCCTTGAAGCCGTTGTCCCAATAGGCAAGGCCGGTGATGCCCTTCGGTTCGAGCAGCTTGAGCAGCCTGGCGCCGAGCGGACCTTCCGTCACCTTCCGCAGCGTCTTCAGATCAGGGAGGATGTAGGGGAGATCGAACACCTCGAACTCGCGGATGCCGAGCGGGCCGAACTTGGAGTTGGACGGCGCCAGCATCTGCACGCTGCCGAGCTGGAGCGCCTCGAGCTCTTCCTTGTCCTTGTAGAGCGTCGAGTTCGGGTAGATCTCGACCTTGACCTTGCCGCCGGTGTACTTCTCGGCGAGCTCCTTGAATTTCTCCGACGCCTTGCCCTTCGGCGTGTCGGTGGCCACCACGTGGCTGAACTTGATGATGATGGGCGACTGGGCCGATGCCGGCCCGGTCAAGCCAAGAGCCAGGACCGCGATGGACGCAGCGATCGCGAAGGTGCGCATAATCTCTCCCTGTTGTTATTTGGGCCGCCCGGCGCACGGGTGGCCTATCAGTGCCGGTTGCATCAATAGCGGCTGGGAGGCGGAGCCGCTATTGGCCCTTAGCAGGGCAGCTATTCGGCGCCACATGCAGAGTCATTCCGGGGAGGTTTGTTAGGACCTGACCCGGAATCCCGAGATTCCGGGTTCTCGCTTCGCGAGCCCCGGAATGACGAACTTCGTTCGTCAGCTCGCCGCCGCAGTCGTCACCGTGTCGCGCTGGCGCTTCATGACGATCTTGTTGAGCGCACCGAGATAGGCCTTTGCCGAGGCCACCAGCGTATCCGGATCCGCCGCGCGCGCCGTCATCGCACGTCCCTCATGCGACAGCCGCACCGAGACTTCGGCCTGCGCGTCGGTGCCTTGGGTCACTGCGTGGACCTGGTACAGCTCGAGCTTGGCTTCGTGCGGCACCAGGCGCTTGATGCAGTTGAACACCGCGTCGACCGGACCGTTGCCCTCAGCCTCCTCGATCTTGATCTGGCCGTCGACGTCGAGCTTCATGGTCGCGCGCTGCGGGCCATGAGTGCCGGCGATCACGGTCAGCGAGGTCAGCTTGATGCGGTCGTGCGAAGCCGCCATTTCCTCGTCGACCAGCGCCTCGATGTCCTCGTCGTAGATGTCCTTCTTGCGGTCGGCCAGTGCCTTCATCCGCGTGAACGCATCTTCCAGCTGGTTCGGACCGAGCTTGTAGCCCATCTCCTCCAGCTTGTGCACGAAGGCGTGGCGGCCGGAATGCTTGCCGAGCACCAGCGAGGACTGCTTGAGGCCGACCATCTCGGGCCGCATGATCTCGTAGGTGGAAGCGTCCTTCAGCACGCCATCCTGATGGATGCCGCTCTCATGCGCGAACGCGTTGCGGCCGACGATGGCCTTGTTGTACTGCACCGGGAACGAGGTCGCCGCCGACACCACCTTGGAGGCGCGGGTCAGCTGCGTGGTGTCGATCTTGTTCCAGAACGGGAATTTGTCGTTGCGGACGTTGATCGCCATCACGATCTCTTCCAGCGCGGCGTTGCCGGCACGCTCGCCGATGCCGTTGATGGTGCACTCGACCTGACGCGCGCCGCCAATGACGCCGGCCAGCGAGTTCGCCACCGCCATTCCGAGGTCGTTATGGCAATGCACGGAGAACACCGCCTTGTCCGAGTTCGGCACGCGCTCGATCAGTGTCTTCATGAAGTGGGTGTATTCGTCGGGCGTGGTGTAGCCGACGGTGTCCGGAATGTTCACCGTGGTTGCGCCAGCCTTGATGACCGCTTCGACGATGCGGCACAGATAGTCCATCTCGCTGCGGGTGCCGTCTTCGGCCGACCATTCGACGTCGTCGATCTGGTTGCGGGCGCGCGCGACCATGGCAACCGAAGTCTCGAGCACCTGCTCCGGGGTCTTGTTCAGCTTCACCCGCATATGCAGCGGCGACGTCGCGATCACGGTGTGGACGCGGCCGCGCTTGGCGAATTTCACCGCCTCTGCGCAACGGTCGATGTCGGCCGGATGGGCGCGCGACAGACCGGCGATGACGGCATTCTTGGAGCGGCGGGCGATCTCGCTGACCGCCTGGAAGTCGCCTTCCGAGGTAATGGGGAAGCCGGCCTCGATGACGTCGACGCCCATATCATCCAGCATCTCGGCGACCTCGAGCTTCTCCTCGAAAGTCATGGTGGCGCCGGGGCACTGTTCGCCGTCGCGCAGGGTGGTGTCGAAAATGATGACGCGGTCCTTCTCGGACTTGTTCACGGAGGCCATTTCGAAAATTCCTTTTGAGCTTTTGCGCCGTCAGTCTTCTGGGCGCTTGAGGTGTCCGGTGATCTCGACCAACCCCTGAGCGCCCAGGCGCATCGCGCCCAGCCGGCCCTCAGGGGCAAGTAAGAAGAAGCCCGCCAATCAGGAGGGTGGGCAGCAGCGCGGCCGGGATCGTGGCGGCGGCCAGAGCCACCTCCCTCGAAATCCCATCGATTTGGCCGCGAATCAGCATTGCCAGACCCTTTTGAGCCCTCAAATCCTCGGTCAAAACCGTTGACGGTTGGTTGCCGGGAGGCTCGATGCGTCGTTTCTAGACGAGAAATGGCAGCAACCGCAACGCCAAAAGATGGACAGAAGGGCTGACATGATCGCAGCGCCGGATGCGTGAAGGGACCGATGCCGGGTGTTTGGCCGACCGAACGCCGGCGAGACCGTCGAGCTACGCGGTGCGGCGAGCGCGAGCCCTGCTCTCCCAGCGGTTCAGCATCTGGCCGAGTTCGCCGGTGCCGACCGGCGTAGCGTTGCCGGCGATGGCGATCTCGTTGGTGTTGGCTGGTGCGTTGGCATTGAGCCAATCCGGCTCGCTGTACTCACGCCAGCGGCGCGCCTCGGCTCGCCTTTTGCGGGAGACGTAGTCGCGGGTGAAATAGCCTCCCGCAAATGCAATCCCGAGCAGCAAAACCAGTACGACGACAGCGACCACAGTAAACTCCGACCTACGCCCCGAATGATGTTCTGCCAGCATCGCGCAGGAGGTCAAGGCTTGACATGCTCCACAGCTTGGCAATGCCCCAAGCGCAGCTCCGGTAAACCCCGTCACGCCGGACGAATTTGTCGTTTCCGTGTTCGATGTTGCAGCGCTTTTGCCGCCCCGATATCTCGCTGAGGATGCGTACCTCCCCCTCGCAACCGTCATCGGACCGGACTAACCTTCACCCCGCTCGGCCGGATCAACCGGCCAGCCCAACATGACCGGGAGGACGCGATGACACGCCAAAAGCAGCGTGACCAGGATGCTGCGCTTTCACGACGAACGCTCGTTCAGGGGCTTGCGCTCGGCGCCGCCACTTTTGCCGGCGCCGGCTCCGCGCTGGCCCAGACCGGACCAGCCGCGCCGCCGACGACGATCACCACTCCGCCACGCGATTTCGGCCCCCACGGCGCGCCGACCACCTATTTCTGGGACCCCGACGTCATCGCGGTCGATCCGTCCTTCAACGATCTCGCGCAGCCCAACACGGCGATCAAGCGTCTCCATACGGGCCTGCTGTGGGCTGAAGGGCCGGCGTGGAGTGCACAGGGCCGCTATCTGCTGTGGAGCGACATTCCCAACAACAGGCAGATGCGCTGGAGCGAAGACGACGGTCGCGTCAGCGTGTTCCGCTCGCCGTCCAACAATTCCAACGGCAACTCGTTCGATTTCCAGGGCCGTCAACTTTCCTGCGAACATTTGACCCGGCGGGTGACGCGTTATGAACATGACGGCACCGCGACCGTGCTTTGCGACAACTACAACGGCAAGAAGCTGAACTCGCCGAACGACGTCGTCGCGCATCCTGACGGCAGCTACTGGTTTACCGATCCGCCCTATGGCGGCCAGCTCTACGAAGGTGAGCCCGATGCCGCGGGCGGTCCGAGCAATTCCGGCGGCAAGCTCAATCCGCGAATTGGACAGCCGGCCGGCTTCGCACCGGGCAAGCGCGAGCTGCCGACCAATTGCTATCGCATCGATCCTAGCGGCCGTGTCGATCTCGTCGTCACCGAGGAGCAGGTGCCCGACCCGAACGGGCTGTGCTTCTCGCCGGACTTCAAGAAGCTCTACGTCGTCTCAACCGGCAAGGGACCCGGCGACACCGGTGCCGGCGGCAAGGGCGAGATTATCGTGTTCGATGTTGGCAGCGACAACAAGCTCACCAACCAGAAGCGGTTCAGCGAGTGCGTGATCGACGGTGTGAAGTGCGGGCCGGACGGCGTGCGCTGCGACGTCAACGGCAATGTCTGGGCCTCCAGCAATGCCGGCCGCGCCGTCGGCTACAGCGGCGTGACGACGTGGTCACCGGAGGGCAAGCTGCTCGGCCGCATCCGATTACCCGAAGTGTGCGGCAACGTCTGCTTCGGCGGCCCCAAGCGCAACCGCCTGTTCATGGCCGCGAGCCAGTCGCTCTATGCGGTGTATACGGCCACGCAAGGCGCAGGACCGGGCTGAGCCCGCGCGAGACATCGCAAGCACGGGCGTCGGCGTGGATCGCCGGCGCCCGCGGTTCCCTGATCGCAATCAAGCTACGCCTCGGGCAAATCTCCGCCATCAATCCAACGAAGATTGAATCGCGCGGCAAGGCCGCAGCGCGGCGCCAAGGCATGTGCTCTCATGCTCTTCGTTCCCGCGCACGACTTGAACGAGGAGTTGCGCGATGTGCCGTATGCCAAACGACACCATCATCGTCAGCGTTGGGACCCAGCAATTCGTCACTGAGTTCGGGGACCCGGGCCTGCCGAACGACGGTCGCGGCGGCAGCGACAAGATGATCGCGACCGTCGACGGGAGCAACGCGGTCCTGATATTCGTTGGCGACGACCAGACCCTGCAAGCACATTCTCACGGCGGAAACGACCATCTCGCTGCGACCGTCACAGGCTTCGGCGACTACGTGTTCCTGGACGGCGATGCGCAGGCGATGTCCGGCGACGCCCGTGGCGGCAACGATGTACTTCATGTCGATGCATCGACATCGATCTACGCGACCCTCGGTGTTTTTGGCGATGCCGAAAGCGCCATGTCGGCCGACGCGAGGGGCGGCAATGACGTCGTCATGGCATCGATGGGAAACAGATCGTCCGGCGCGTTCAGCGGAGACTCCGGCAGTTCCATGAGCGACCATGCGCATGGCGGCAACGATATCCTCAGCGTGACCCAGGTCGGCAGTTACGGCGGCGCCTCAATGTCCGGCGATGCCCTCGTCTCCATGAGCGGCAATGCGCACGGCGGCAACGACATCCTCATCTACACCGTCGGTGCCGCAGCCCAATCCGGCGGCGCGTCTCTGGTCGGAGACGCCGGCTACATGAGCGACGATACCCGTGGCGGCAACGACATCCTGATCGCGGCCGTCGACGGCAACCCGGACTCCACGTCCATCGTGCTCGTGGGAGATGCCGCGAACATGTCAGGCAATGCGCATGGCGGAGATGATATCCTCCACGGCAGCAGCCTCGACGATTGGCTGTATGGCGATGCACGGACCTACGCCCCGTTCACAGCCGGCTCGATCGCGGGCGGCAAGGACATGCTGAATGGCGGTGGCGGAAATGACCAGCTCTGGGGCGGACCGAACGACGACGGTTTCGTCTTCAACAAGGGTTCGGGCCTGGACGTGATCAACGATTTCGACCAGGGCAACAAGGCTGTCGGCAGCACGGCGCGAGAGCATGATTTGATCAATTTGCACGATTACGGCTTCGCAGACTGGGCGGCGCTGAAAAGCCTGATCAGTGATGACAGCACAGGAAACGCGGTGATCCACCTGACGGCGACCGATACGATTACGCTCGAAGGGGTCCATACCGCGGATCTCCATGCGAAGGATTTCATTGTGTAAGGGAGCATTCATGCGCGTTGTGATCTGCGGCGGCGGCGTGATCGCGGCCTGCACCGCCTGGTTTCTCCGCCGCCGCGGCATCGAAATCATCGTCGTGGAGCGGACGGAGGTGGCGGCCGCAGCGTCAGGCAAGGCGGGCGGCTTCCTCGCGCGTGACTGGTGCGAGGGCTCGCCGCTCGATGCGCTGGCGCGACGGAGCTTTGCGATCCATGCGCAACTGCCGGAAGAGATCGCAGGCGATTGGGGTTATCGCCCGATGACCGCCTATAGCGGCTTCGTTACCGCCGATGGCCATCCGCACCGGGATGCACCGTCCGCCCTCGGCTGGCTCAGCAACGGCGTCATCATCGCGCAGCGCATCGGCACGATAGAGACCACTGCGATCGTTCACCCCAAAAAATTCACCGCAGCCGTGATGAACGCGGCGCTCGCGCTAGGCGCCGAGTTTCGCACCGGCCACGTGACCGGCATCATGCGCGATGCGGACGGCGCGACCGCGACAGGCGTCGAGGTCGACGGCCGCATCGTCGAAGCGGACGCCGTCGTGATCGCGATGGGGCCATGGTCGCTGCTCGCCGCGCAATGGATGAGCCTGCCCGCCGTCTACGGCCAGCGCAGCCCGAGCATCGTGTACGACACCGGCCCGGATGTGCCGGCCGATGCGCTGTTCCTGGAATCTGAAGAGAATGGCAGTGCCGTGTCGATCGAGGTCTTTCCTCGCGCTGACGGCAGCACGCATATCACCGCTCTCTCGGACATCGCGCCGCTGCCGCTCGATCCGGCCGCCGTAACGCCGGACAACGACGCGATCGCGCGCCTGCAAACCATGTCCGAGCGGCTGTCACCGCTGTTCCGCTCCGAGAGGATCATGGCGCGGCAGGCGTGCTTCCGGCCGGTGACACAGGACGGCCTGCCGCTGATCGGCAAGGTGCCGCGAACTGAAGGTCTTTATGTTGCGACCGGGCACAATGTGTGGGGCATCCTGAATGCGCCCGCCACGGGCGAGGTCATGGCGCAACTGATCGCGGAGGGTGCGACGCGTAACGTCGACATCTCGGCATTCGATCCGGCCCGGCTCGAGCCGCTCGATCCATCGCTGCTGCGAGCGCGCTGAACAAGGTTGCTTTGTCGATCATCGTTGTGCGCCCGCGATCGCTGCGCATGCCTACCGACGAAATCTGCATGCCTGCGCGTGAAAAGGGATCCGATAGCTTTCCTGCCCGCTATTTGCGCAGCGCTAGACTTTAGTTCGTCTCTCACAATCCTGGACGCAGTTTCACTTGCCGAGAATGTCTCCGCCGGTATAGTCGCGCGCATAATGGCTCATAAGAGGCCTGTTGAAGGGAGAGAACAAGATGAAGAAACCGCTCTCTGTTGCGTTGCGAATAGCACTCGGTACTGCCGCAGCCGCTGTGTTGATGACCTCAGGCGCGGCACTTGCGGCCGATCCGATCAAGATCGGTGTGATCGCGGAAGCGCAGGCGATTGCCGGCGCCTCCATCCCTCAGGCGGCACAGCTCGCGGCCGACGAGATCAACGCCAATGGCGGCGTCGACGGCCGCAAGATCGAGATCGTCTCTTACGACAATCACTCGTCCTCGGCAGATTCGGTGCGCGCGTTCCAGCGCGCGGTGAACGAGGACAAGGTCAACGCGGTCATCGCCAGCTACATCAGCGAGGTCGTGCTGGCACTTGAGCCCTGGGCCTCGCGGCTGAAGACGCCGTTCGTCACGCCCGGTGCCGCGTCCAACGAAATCAGCAAGAGCGTGCATGCCGACTACGAGAAGAACAAATACACCTTCCACGGCTATCTGACCTCCGCCGCGCTGGCGCTTTCCGTCTGCGACGGCGCCAAGGACCTGCTGGTCGACAAGATGCACATGAAGACCGCGGTCATCATGAGCGAGGACGCCGCCTGGACCAAGCCGCTCGACATCGGCTACGAGGAATGCCTGCCCAAGATCGGGCTGAAGGTGCTCGACCACATCCGCTTCTCGCCTGATACCACCGACTTCACGCCGATCTTCAACAAGATCGAGGGCTCCAAGCCCGACGTGATCATCACCGGCATCTCCCATGTCGGCGTGCAGCCGACGGTGCAGTGGAAGAACCAGCAGGTGCCGATCCCGATGTTCGGCATCGCCTCGCAGGCCACCAACGAGACTTTTGGCAAGGACACCAATCAGGCGGCGGAAGGCGTGCTCTACCAGGGCGTCTCTGGCCCTGGCGTCGCGGTGACGCCGAAATCGGTGCCGTTCGCCGAAGCCTTCAAGAAGAAGTTCGGCAACTATCCCTCCTATGCCGGCTACACCGCCTATGACGAGGTCTACTACATCGCCGACGCCGTGAAGCGCGCCGGTTCGACCGACGCCGACAAGCTCGTCGATGCTTTGGAGAAGACCGACTGGGAAGGCACGATCGGCCGCGTCCAGTTCTACGGCAAGGACGATCCGTTCACGCACTCGATCAAATACGGCAAGGGCCTGATCACCGGGCTGATGCTGCAATGGCAGGGCGGCAAGCAGAGCGCGGTCTGGCCCAAGGAAGTCGCCAAGGTCGACATCAAGTTCCCGAGCTTCATCAAGCTCTCGAACTAGCGGGACACGCTCCCGGGACCAGCTCCCGGGAGCTTCCACATGCGGGTCCCGCCGCACGTCGCTCCAGCAACATCGTCTCTCATCATTCAGATTGCCAACCCTAGATGCGTGCTTTCCAGATTCTGATCGATGGCTTCGCCATCAGCGCTCTCTATGCTCTCGGTGCCACCGGTTTCACGCTGATCTTCGGCGTCTCCGGCGTCCTCAACCTCTCCCACGGGGCCATCATGGTGGCGGCAGCGGTGGCGGCCTGGGCCGCCGCGAGCATCCTGAATGTCGGCACCTATGCCGGCGCACTGATCGGCGTAGGTGTCGCCCTTCTCACATCTTTTGCCACCTATTTCGCGGTGGTGAAGCCGATCCAGGACTCCCGGCGCATCCCGAATGAAGAGAAGGAAATCTTCGTCCTCACCGGCACGCTGCTATGGGGGATCATGATCCAGGAGGTGATCGCTTATTTCTTCACCAACAACGCCAAGACCGTGCTGCCGATCGTCGAGGGTGTCGTCGAAATCCTCGGCGTACGCACGCCCAGCAATGAGATCTTCACCGCGATCGTGTGCTGCTTCGTCATCGCGCTGTTGTGGCTCCTGGTGAACCGCACCCGCACCGGCAAGGCGGTGCTGGCCGCCTCGATGAACCCGCGCGGCGTCACCCTGCTCGGCCTCGAGCTCACCAACATCTATGTCGTGGTATGGGCGATCTACGGCATTCTCGCCGGCATCGCCGGCGTGCTGCTCGGAATGTTCCTCGGCGTCAGCTCCTACAGCGTCGGACCGCTGACCGCGAGCGCGTTCTCGATCGTCGTGCTAGGCGGCCTCGGCAGCGTCTCCGGCTCGCTGATCGCGGCGTTCGTGGTCGGCTATCTCGAAACGCTCACGGCCTATCTGGTCTCGCCGGCCTATCGCACCATTCCGGCGCTGCTGCTGCTCGTGTTCGTGATGTACATCCGGCCCCAGGGCCTTCTGGGGAGGCGCTGAGATGGCCGGCTTCTTTACGACACGCCTGTTCTTCATCTCGCTCGCGCTGGTCGTCATCGCGGCAACGCTTCCGCTCTACGTCTCCGGCTACGTGCTCGGGCTTCTCACCGTCGCCTTCTATTTCGGCGTGTTCGCGATGGCGTGGGACCTGCTGTTCGGGTTCGCCGGCGAGGTCAATTTCGGGCCGACCTTCCTGATCGGCGTCGGCGCCTACACCGCGGGCATCCTCAATGCCCAGTTCGGCTGGTCGGTTTACGCCTGCATCGTGCTCGGCGCGCTCGCCTCCGTCATCGCCGGCCTCGTGCTGGCGCTGCCGGCGCTCCGGGTGCGCGGACCGTATTTCGGCCTGACCACGCTGGTCGCGGTGCTGATGCTGCAGAATTTCATCGTGGTGTTCGCCGACCTCACCGGCGGCGAGATCGGCCTGACTATCCCCGACGTCATCACCATCAATGCCGGCGCCAATTACTGGATCGCCCTCGGCTTCATGACGATCTCGGCGGCCATTCTTTATGGCCTGTCGCAATCGCCTGTTGGCCTGGTGCTGCAAGCCAGCGGCCAGGACCCGGTGCAGGCCGGCGCGCTCGGCTTCAACATCGTCAAGCACAAACTCGCCGCCTTCATCGTCAGCGCGTTCTTCTCGGGGCTATCGGGGGCGCTGCTGGTGTTCTACTTCGGCACCGCCTCGGTCGGCACCGTCGTCGACGTGGCGGTCGGCGTCAACGTGATCGTGTCGGCCGTGCTCGGCGGCCGGCGCACGGTGCTTGGCGCGGCGCTGGGCGCGATCTTCCTGATCGTCGCTGGCGAGTTCTTAAGGCCCACCGGCGAGCTCGCGACCTTTATCGTTTCGGCCGTCGCGCTGCTCGTCGTGCTGTTCTTCCCCGGCGGCTTCCTCGGAGCGGCCCTCTCGCGTGAGGCGCGCTCGTGATGGATATGCGATCTTCAAACAGGGCCGTGCTCGAAGTCCGCGGCCTGACCAAGCGCTTCGGCGGACTGACGGCGGTGAAGAACCTCGGCTTCGAGGTCAATAGCGGCGAGATTTTTGGCCTGATCGGGCCGAACGGCTCGGGCAAGTCGACCGCAATGAAGAGCGTGATGGGCATCGAGCGCCCGACATCAGGCGAGGTGATCTTCGAGGGCGAGGACGTGGCCGGCCTTCCCGCGCACAAGATCGCGCGCAAGGGTTTTGGCATGGTGTTCCAGCATTCGCGGCCGCTGAACCGGCAGACCGTGCTGGAGAACATCATGGTCGCGCTGCTGCCGGACAGCCTGTTCATGCTGTTTCCGGACAAGGCGCTGGTCGAGCGCGCCAAATGGATCGCCGACCGCGTCGGGCTCGGCAACGTCATGAACCGCCGCCCGCCGACGCTGCCCTTTGCCGACCTGCGCCGGCTCGAGCTCGCCAAGGCGATCGCGCGCGATCCGAAGGTCGTGCTGGTGGACGAGCCCTTTGCCGGGCTGACGCGCGCAGAAGTCGACGTTTTCTCCGACCTGATCCGCAGCTTTCGCGACGAGGGCCGCGCGGTGATGCTGGTCGACCACAACGTCAAAAGTGTCGCGGCGCTGGTCGACCGCGTGCTCGCGATGTATCTCGGCGAGGAGATCGTCACCGGCAAGGCCGATGACGTCATGAAGAACGAGACGGTGCGGCGGGTCTATCTCGGTGGCGCCATCGAGACCCATGCGCGACCCGAGACCAGCTTCAAGGACAAGGTGCCGCTGCTCCAGGTCGAGAATGTCAGCGTGTTCTACGGCAAGGCGCAGGCGCTGGAGAACGTCTCGATCCACGTCCATGAGGGCGAGTTCGTCTCGATCGTCGGCCTCAACGGCGCCGGCAAGACCACGTTGTTCAACACCATCTCCGGCTTCCTGCCCTATAGCGGCGAGATCGTGCGCAGCGGCGAGAAGCTGCGCGGCACGACGCCGGCGAAGATCGCCCGCAGCGGCCTCGTGCAGTGCCCGGAATCGCGCGAGCTGTTCGGCGAGATGAGCGTGCGGGAAAACCTCGATCTCGGCGGGCAACATCTGGCCGACGACAAGCGTGCGGTACAGCTCGCATGGCTGTTCGAGCTTTTCCCCATCCTGAAAGAGCGTCAGGGCCAGATGGCGCAAACACTCTCCGGCGGCGAGCAGCAGATGCTTGCGATCGGCCGTGCGCTGATGATGCAGCCGCAGATCCTGATCCTGGACGAGCCCACGCTGGGCCTCGCCCCCGTCATCCTCGAGCTCCTGTCCAAGGCCCTGGAGAAGCTGCGGCAGACGACGTCGATCACGGTGCTGCTCGGCGAGCAGAACGTGACCTTCGCGCTTCCGCATGCCGACCGCGTCTATGTGCTCGAACATGCAAGGATCGTCTGGGAGGGCGATCCGGGCCGCTTCGCCGCGGAGGCTGGCGCCGATTTTCTCTAGTTCGCGCATACCAACAACAAAAGAAGCAAAGGGAACGACCATGCGACCATCGCCGAATTTGAGCAGCAGCTTCCTCCTCGCCTCCGCGCTGGCGCTGTGCCTCGCTGCTCCCGCCTACGCGCAGTCGAACGAACCGATCAAGATCGGCGTCATCGCCGAAGTGCAGTCGATTGCGGGTGCCGCGACGCCTGGCGGCGCGCAGATCGCCGCCGACGAGATCAACGCGAAGGGTGGCATTCTTGGCCGCAAGATCGAGATCGTGACCTACGACAACAAGAGCTCCTCGGCCGACTCGGTGCGTGCATTCCAGCGCGCGGTGAGCGAGGACAAGGTCTCCGCCGTGATCGCGAGCTACATCAGCGAGGTCGTTCTCGCGCTCGAACCCTGGGCGGCGCGGCTGAAGATGCCGCTGATCACCCCCGGCGCGGCCTCGAACGAGATCACCAAGGCGATCCATAACGACTATGAGAAGAACAAGTACACCTTCCACGGCTATCTGACCTCGGCCGCGCAAGCGCAACTCGTCTGCGACGCCGCCAAGGATCTGCTGGTCGACAAGCTCAAGTTCAAGACGGTCGCGATCATGAGCGAGGACGCCGCCTGGACCAAGCCGCTCGACGTCGGCTACGAGGCCTGTCTTCCGAAAGCAGGCCTCAAGGTCGTCGAGCACGTGCGGTTCTCGCCTGACACCACCGACTTCACGCCGATCTTCAACAATATCGAGGCCAAGAAGCCGGACGTCATCGTTACCGGCATCTCGCATGTCGGCGTGCAGCCGACCGTGCAGTGGAAGAACCAGCAAGTGCCGGTCCCGATGTTCGGCATCAGCGCGCAGGCGCTGAGCCCGACCTTCTGGAAGGACACCAATGGTGCCGCCGACGGCGTCCCGTCGCTGGCGGTCGCAACGCCCGATGTCGCCGTGACCTCCAAGACGAAACCGTTCGCGGCGGCGTTCAAGGCCAAGTTCGGCTCGCCGCCGGCCTACACCGGCTACACTGCCTATGACGAGGTCTACTTCATCACGGAGGCGATCAAGCGCGCGGGCTCGACCGATCCCGACAAGATGGTCACTGAACTCGAAAAGACCGACTACGAGGGCACGATCGGCCGCATCCAGTTCTACGGCAAGGACGACGAGTTCACCCACGGCATCAAGTCGGGTCCGACGACCGTGTCAGGTCTGGTCTTCCAGTGGCAGGACTCCAAGCAGGTCGTGGTCTGGCCCGAGAAGATCGCGGAGGGCAAGCTCAAGTTTCCGAGTTTCGTGAAGCTGTCGCAGTAACCGGCCGAGCCCGCCACCGGGCTCGGTACTGGGCACCCATCACCCTGAAAGGCCCGTCGCTTCAATCGCGACGGGCCTTCGTTTTGTGCAGAACGCAACCAGTACGCTGGCATCGGTGGACCCATCCTGCGATCCTGCCGTTAACCTCCTATGCGTGGGCCGGAGCAGCCAGATGGACGACCGACCAAGACAACCCGATGGCCTGATGCAGGATGACGGCTTCGTTCGCGTGCGAGGCGCGCGTGAGCACAACCTCAGGAACGTCGACGTCAGTATTCCACGCAACGCCCTCGTCGTGTTCACGGGCGTATCGGGCTCCGGAAAATCATCGCTCGCCTTTGGGACGATCTACGCCGAGGCACAACGACGATATCTGGAATCGGTGTCGCCTTACGCGCGGCGTCTCTTCCACCAGATGCAGATCCCCGAAGTCGACGACATCGAAGGCCTTCCGCCCGCCGTCGCGCTCCAGCAGCAGCGCGGCGCGCCGACGACGAGGTCGTCCGTCGGCAGCGTGACGACCATCTCGAACCTGCTCAGGATGCTCTATTCCCGTGCCGGCGATTACCCGCACGGACAAAAGATGCTCTATGCGGAATCATTCTCGCCGAACACGCCGGAAGGCGCCTGCCCGACCTGCCACGGCATCGGCAGGATGCTCGACGTCACCGAAAAATCGATGGTGCCCGACGACACCAGGACCATCCGCGAGCGCGCCGTCGCGGCCTGGCCCAGTGCCTGGCAGGGACAGAACCTCCGGGACATCCTGACAACGCTGGGCTACGATGTGGACAAGCCCTGGCGTGAGCTACCCAGGAAGGACCGCGAGTGGATCCTGTTCACGGAGGAGCAGCCGACCGTTCCGGTGTATGCCGGTTACACTGCAGCAGAAGTCAAACGGGCCCTGCGCCGCAAGGAGGAGCCGAGCTATCAGGGCACGTTCACCGGCGCCAAGCGCTACGTGATGCAGACCTATGCCAAGTCCGAGAGTGCGATGATGAAGCGCCGCGTCGCGCAATTCATGATCACCCAGGACTGCCCGACCTGCCACGGCACGCGTTTGAAGCCTGAGGCGCTCAAGGTGAAGTTTGCCGGCCTCAACATCGCCGAGATGTCGCATCTGCCGCTCAAGCAACTGCAAGTGGTGGTCAGGCCGTTCGCGAAAGCCTCGAGCGACAGGTCGGAAAAGGCGGTCGTGGCAAGGCGCATCTGCGAGGATTTGTCGGCGCGGCTGGCCGTCCTGCTCGACCTCGGGCTTGGCTATCTCGCCTGCGAGCGCAGCACGCCGACGCTGTCGCCGGGCGAGTTGCAGCGCTTGCGTCTGGCGACGCAGGTCCGCTCGAACCTGTTCGGCGTCGTCTATGTGCTCGACGAACCATCCGCCGGCTTGCATCCCGCCGACACCGAGGCGCTGCTGCGGGCGCTGGACCGGCTCAAGCACGCGGGCAATTCGATCTTCGTGGTCGAGCACGAGATCGAGGTAATCAGGCATGCCGACTGGCTGGTGGACGTCGGGCCGGATGCCGGCGAAGGCGGCGGGAACATCCTCTATAGTGGACCGCCCGCAGGGCTCAGTCAGGTCGCGCAATCCCGAACCGCCCATTATCTCGCCCATCCACGAAAGCCGCTGCCGACGGTCCGCCGCGAACCGAAGGCGCATCTGAAAGTCCGGGGTGTGACCCGCAACAATCTTCGCGGCCTCGACGTCGATGTCCCGCTCGGGGTTCTCGCCAGCGTGACCGGCGTGTCGGGCTCGGGCAAATCGAGCCTGATCAGCCAATTCCTCGTCGATGCCGTGGCGGAGCATCTCGGCCATACACGGACCGCGGAAGCGGATGACGACAGCCTGGCAGCACCCGCGATCGAGACATTGGGTGGCAAGATCGTCGCCGGCCTCGATCAGGTCGATCGCCTCGTGGTGGTCGATCAGAAGCCGATCGGCCGCACGCCGCGGTCCAACCTTGCGACCTATACGGGCCTGTTCGACCACGTCCGGCGGTTGTTCGCCGCGACGCCGCAGGCAAAATCCCGCCGCTACGATGCCGGGCGCTTTTCCTTCAATGTCGCAAAAGGCCGATGCAGCACCTGCGAGGGCGAGGGATTTGTCTGCGTCGAGCTTCTGTTCCTGCCCAGCGTCTACGCACCCTGCCCGACCTGCCAGGGCGCCCGTTACAACGACAAGACGTTGGAGGTGAAGGTCCGCGGAAAATCCGTCGCGGATGTGCTGGCGATGCGCGTCGACGAGGCCTTCGAATTCTTCCGCGAAGATCCAACACTGAACCGGTCGCTATCGGTCGTCCGCGAGGTCGGCCTCGGCTATATCCGCCTCGGTCAGTCCGCGACCGAATTGTCGGGCGGCGAAGCCCAGCGCATCAAGCTCGCGACCGAGCTCATGCGTCCGCAACGCGGCCACACGCTCTATGTCCTGGACGAGCCGACCACCGGTCTTCATCCCAGCGATGTCGAGCGCCTGATCGCCCAGCTCGAGCGCATCGTGGACGCCGGCAACAGCGTGGTCGTGGTCGAGCATGACATGGATGTCGTCTCTCATAGCGACTGGATCATCGACCTCGGTCCCGGTGCCGGCGATGAAGGCGGCCGTATCGTTGCGTCGGGAACACCGCAAGAGGTCGCGGAGGCCGGCGGGAAGACCGCCGGCTATCTCGCCCGACGCTTGAAACAGTAGCGGGCGATCTCGTCGTCACCCATTTCGCAATTGCGTTCTGCGCCGCGGAGCCAGACCCCGACTTTCGCCATGTTGACTTTCCGCCGCCCCGCTCCCCATACTTCGAAAAAAGATAACAAGACCAAGTCATAAAACGATTTTGAGGGAGGATAGGATGCCGACTTCACGCAGGCAGCTGCTGAAGAGCTCGGCGGCTGCCGCCGCCGCACTCAGCCTCGATTGGACACGGGCCCAGGCGCAAGCCGAGAATTTGCGCATCGGCCTGATCTACGACCTCACCGGTCCGTTCGCCGCCGGCGGCTCGGTCGCCTCCTCGGTCGGCGCGCAGATCGCCATCGACCTCGTCAACGAAAAGGGCGGCATCGGCGGCAAGACCAAGATCGTGCCGGTCGCGGCGGACTCGCAGAGCAAGGCGGACGTGGCGATCAACGAGGCCGAGCGGCTGATCAGCCAAGAGAAGATCGACATCATCAACGGCGTATATTCCAGCGCGCATGCGGTGCCGATGGCGGCGAAGGTCGAGCAGCAGAAGAAGATCCTCTGGATCACGACCGCGGTCTCGACCGCCGTGTTCAAGGACAAGAACCTGCAATATGTGTTTCGCGCGCAGATCCATTCCGATCAGTACGGCCAGGCGTTCGCGGGCTTCGTCGCCGAGCACGCGCAGGGCAAGCTCGGCATGGACCCGAAGGACGTCAAGGTTGCCTTGATCCACGAGGACGGCCCTTATGGCGTCGGCGTCGCGGCGGCCGACGAGGCCTATGCCAAGCAGGCGGGCATCCAGGTGGTGATGCGGGAAGGCTATTCGGCTTCCGCGCCCGATCTGTCGGTGCTCGTGACCAAGCTCAAGCGCGCCAAGGTCGATGTGATCTCGCATGCCGGCTACAACCCCGACATCACCCTGTTCCTGCGTCAGGCCCGCGAGAGCGGCCTGCGCTTCAAGATGCTGTTCGGCGCCGGCGCCGGCTACAGCCAGCTCGACAAGCTGCGCGCGACCTTCGGCCCCGACATCGACAATTTCTGCAACATCGACCCGGTGCCGGCGCAACTGCTCGATGCCGCCAAGCTTGCGCCTGGAATCGGCGATCTCACCAAGACCATGGTCTCGCGCTATCAAGCCAAGACCAGCGCCACCGACGTGCCGCCGCATTGCTCGATGGGTTTCAACCAGACCTGGATCTTGCTCAACAACGTGCTGCCGGTCGCCAAGGAGAAGTACGGCAGCTTCGAGCCCGAGGCCATTCGCAAGGCCGCGCTCGACGTCGACATTCCCGCCGGCGGCACCATCCAGGGCTATGGCGTGAAATTCTTCCCGCCGGGCACGCCGATGTCCGGCCAGAACGAGCGCTCGACCCCAGTGGTGATGCAGAACGCCGGCGAGCACATCTCGGTGGTGTGGCCGACGAACATCCGGACGCGGGACCCGGTGTTTCCGCTACCGAAGGGGTCGACCTACGGGACGTAATGGCGGCGTGCCGAAATGGATTGTCCGCGTCGGCGCCATCTTCCCCTCTCCCCTTGCGGGAGAAGGTGGCGCGAAGCGCCGGATGAGGGGTTTATCTCCGCGAACACAGCTGTGAGAGGTTTGCTCGCGGAGATAACCCCTCACCCGTGGGGGGGGGGGGGGGGGGGGGCCCCCCCCCGGGGGCGGGGGCGGGGGGGGGCGGGGCGCGGGCGGGCGGCGGGGGGGGGCGGGGGCGCGGGGCGGGCGGGGGGGCGGGCGG
>NZ_JBVVPL010000013.1:0-3582 GCF_055807615.1 Bradyrhizobium sp. MV1.5
CCCTCTCCCGCAAGGGGAGAGGGCGCACCGTCATCGCTTCTGCATTTTACGCGGACATCCGCATGAACACCGCCTTCCTTATCCAGCTCCTGGTCAACGGCCTCGTGGTCGGCACGCTCTATGGCGTGGTCGCGATGTCGTTCGTGCTGATCTACAAGGCCACGCAGGTCGTCAATTTCGCGCAGGGCGAGCTCTTGCTGGTCGGCGCCTGGGTGTGCTGGACCTTGCTCGCGAAATACCAGGTGCCGTTCTGGATCGGCATGCCGATGACGCTGGTGTTCATGTTCGTGTTCGGCATCGCGGTGCAGGTCCTGATCCTGCGGCCGATGATCGGCGAACCCATCATCTCGGTCATCATGGTGACGATCGGCCTGTCCACCGTGCTGCAGGCGACGCTGAAATGGATGTTCGGCGTCAATCCGCAGCCATTCCCGCGCGTGTTCGAGAGCCAGTCGGTCAGCCTGCTCGGGCTGCAGATCCAGACCGTCTATGTCATGAGCCTCGTCGTCTCGATCGCGATGATGATCGGGATGGCCTGGTTCTTCCGCGCCTCAAAGTACGGCCTTGCGATGCGCGCCACCGCGTTCAACCAGCAGGTCGCGCAATCGCTCGGCATTTCCGTGAAAAGCGTGTTCGCGATGGCTTGGGCGATCTCCGCAACGGTCTCGGCGGTGGCGGGCGTCGTCGTTGCGGTCGTGAACGGCGTATCCTCGGGCCTTGCCGCTTACGGCATAAAAGTGTTTCCGGCGGCGATCCTCGGCGGGCTCGATTCCGTCGGCGGTGCCGTGCTCGGCGGCATCATCATCGGATTACTCGAGAACATCGCGCAATATGTCGACAGCGAATACCTTCACTGGGGCAATCTCTACGAGATCGCGCCGTTCTACGTCCTCATCATCGTGCTGATGATCAAGCCGTACGGCCTGTTCGGCACCCACGACATCGAACGGATCTGATCCATGGCCGGCCCCGCCCTCATCCCTGCTGGTGATTTCCGCACCTCTTACGCGGCCGACACCACGATCTTCCCGACCACGACCAGCCGCAATTTTGCGATCGCCGGCGTGCTGCTGCTCTGCCTCGTGCCGCAATTCCTTGGTGGGTATTGGCTCAGCATCCTGATCCAGATCGGCATCTTTTCGATCGCCGCGCTTGGCCTCAACATCCTGGTCGGCTTCACAGGCCAAATTTCGATCGGCCACGCCGCCTTCTTCCTGCTCGGCGCCTTCACCTCGGCCTACATCTCTAACAGCGCATCGATCCCGGTGTTCTTCGCGATCCCTCTCGCGGGAATCGTCACTGCGCTGGTCGGGCTGATCTTCGGCATCCCGGCGGCGCGACTGAAGGGGCTTTACCTCGTCATCGCGACGCTCGCCGCACAATACATCCTGCTCGACTTCTTCTCCCGCGCGGAGTGGTTCACCGGCGGCTCGGTGCCGGCCAGCGCCAATCCGTTCTCGATCTTCGGCTACACGCTGCGCGGCGACAGGCAATATTTCTACGTCGTGCTCGCCTACGTGGTTGCAAGCTACGTCCTCGTCACCAATCTGATGCGCACCCGCGACGGCCGCGCGCTGGTGGCGATCCGCGACCATTATCTCTCCGCGGAGATCATGGGCATCAACCTCACAAAGTATCGCACGCTGTCATTTGGCCTCGCCGCGTTCTTCGCCGGCATCGCCGGCGCGCTCTATGCGCACTACCAGCTCGTGGTATCGCAAGAGGGTTTCGGCATTGAACGTTCGATCCTGTTCCTCGCCATGATCATCATCGGCGGCACCGGTTCGATCATGGGCACGCTGATGGGCACTGCGTTCGTGGTGCTGCTGCCCGAGACGATGGAGTTCCTCAGCGTGGCGCTGAAGGGCGGTGCGATCGACAAGGCGCTGTCGCTCAACAACAACATCACCTTCCTGCGCGAGATCGCGATCGGGGTGATCATCATCGCGTTCCTGATGTTCGAGCCCGACGGGCTCGCCCATCGCTGGCGACAGATCAAGGCGTATTGGAAACTCTACCCGTTCTCGCATTGAGCGCGGGCAACTCTCTAACCAACAAATAAGCAGGAGGAGGCAACCAATGAAGACAAAATCACTTTTGAGCACCGCTTCGCTCGCCCTGGCGATCGCCGCATTCTCGTCAGGCGCGCAGGCGCAGATCGCGATCGGTCATCTCGCCGATTATTCCGGCGGCACGTCGGACGTCGGCACGCCCTACGGCCAGGCCGTCGCCGACACCTTCGCCTGGGTCAACAAGAACGGCGGCGTCAGCGGCAAGCAGATCAACGTCGACACCAACGACTATGGCTATCAGGTGCCGCGCGCGATCGCACTCTACAAGAAGTGGTCGGCGCCGGACTCCAAGGTCGCGGCGATCATGGGCTGGGGCACTGCAGACACCGAAGCGCTGACCGGCTTCCTCGCACAGGATAAAATCCCCGACCTCTCCGGCTCCTACGCCGCCGCCCTCACCGATCCCGAAGGCGTCAGCGGCAAGGCCAAGCCCGCGCCCTACAATTTCTTCTATGGTCCGAGCTATTCGGACTCGCTGCGCGCGATGCTGATGTGGGCAGCCGAAGACTGGAAGGCCAAGGGCAAGTCCGGCAAGCCGAAATTCGTCCACATGGGCGCCAACCACCCTTATCCGAACGCGCCGAAGGCCGCCGGCGAAGCCATGGCGCAGGAGCTCGGTTTCGAGGTGCTGCCGCCGCTGGTGTTCGCGCTCGCGCCGGGTGACTACAGCGCGCAGTGCCTGAGCCTGAAATCCTCGGGCGCCAACTACGCCTATCTCGGCAACACCGCCGCGTCCAACATTTCGGTGATGAAGGCCTGCAAGACCGCCGGCGTCGACATCCAGTTCATGGGCAACGTCTGGGGCATGGACGAGAACGCCGCCAAGACCGCAGGCGATGCCGCCGACGGCGTGATCTTCCCGCTGCGCACCGCGGTGAGCTGGGGCGGCGATGCGCCCGGCATGAAGACGGTGATGGAGATCTCGAAGATGTCCGATCCCACCGGCAAGGTTTATCGCCCGGTGCACTACATCGCGGCGGTGTGCTCGGCGCTCTACATGAAGGAGGCGATCGATTGGGCCGCCAAGAACGGCGGCGCCACCGGCGAGAACGTTGCCAAGGGCTTCTACCAGAAGAAGGACTGGGTGCCATCAGGCATGGAGGGCGTCTGCAATCCCTCGACCTGGACCGACAAGGACCACCGCGGCACGCTGAAGGTCGATCTCTACCGCACCAAGATTGCGGGCGCGACCGACGGCGACCTCAACGACCTCATGGCCAAGGGCGCGATCAAGCTCGAGAAGGTCAAGACCGTCGAGCTGCCGCGCAAGCCGGAATTGCTGGGCTGGTGAGCTTGGCGCTCACCTTACGCACAAATGTCATCCCCCGCGAAGGCGGGGGATCCAGTACGCCGGAGCCTCTCCGTGAGTCCTCAGGCGTCTCTGGAATACTGGGTCGGGCGGGGGGGGCGGGCGGCCGCCCGCCACATATAGGGATAGACACAATAAAAACAAGACAACAGCGACCACACCCCCCCCCCCGTCCCCCCCCCCCCCCCACAGTACGGCGCG